>CAVAIH010000010.1:0-22653 GCA_963588675.1 Sphaerochaetaceae bacterium
CGCCTCCTCGGCAAGAGCCATACCGTCAGTTATTCCCTTCTTAATCTCGTCAATTATGTGCAATCTTCTTCCCCTCTTCGGATTCTCACGAATTTAGCAAGAGCTCACCTGCGTTCAGTTTCACGCACTCGCACGAGCTCGCCTGCGTTAAGTTCAAGCTTTCGCAGGAGCTCGCTCGCGTTAGCTTTCAGGCATTCGCAAGAGCTCGCCTGCCTCAAACTCAAACTATTAAAGAAATCCCGTGCATAAGCGCGGGATTTCTCTGTTATCTTAATCTTCTTTGCTTAGTTCAGAACTTCAACTCCATCGAAGTCTACGCCAACCATTTCTTCAAGCTCAGCGCTGATGCTGATTACGAAATTGATTCCGTATTCCTTTGAAATCACCTTCAGCTTGTCGATGAAACTTGGCAGTACCTCAAGTGAGAAATCAGCATGCTTCATAACGCCGTCAAGATACATTGTCTCGATATCGTTATCCGAGCTGATAATTCCGAAGATGAAACCGATGTATTCATCCTCGTTCGTAATGTGCTTGAAGTCCTCCATGCAAATTACTCGAATGTTATAGTCAAGGTCGAAAATAAGTCGCGCGTTCTTGTTAATGAAAATGATGCTTCCCTTTGCATTCTGAACATGGCTGTTCGCGAGTTCAATCATCTTCTTTGTCTTTCCGCTACCCTTATGTCCAACTAAAACCTTCACCATATCGCTTCTCCTCCTAATAATTTAGTGCCATTATTATATTCCAGTGTGTGACTTTGTTCAAGAGAATAAATTCAAGTATTCTGCGTTATTTTTCTAACTAATTCCTTGCAATTTCCTTGCTACTTCCTGACTATTTAGCCTCGTTAGCCTTAGCAATATCAAGCTCCTTGACTACCTCGTCAATTCTGTGAGCTACCTTGCGGAAATCATCTTCCTTGTAGCCTCTTGTTGTCATAGGAGCAGTACCTACTCTTACTCCTGATGTCTGCATTGGTGAGCGCTTCTCGTTAGGAACGCAGTTCTTGTTGAGTGTGATTCCAACCTCGTCAAGAGCATTCTGCAGTTCTTTTCCTGTGAACTCGTGATCTGAAAGGTCGAGAAGGAATACGTGGTTGTCAGTTCCGCCTGTTACTACATTGTAGCCCAGCTTAACAAATTCGTCTGCGAAAGCTGCGCAGTTAAGTCTAACCTGGTGCTGATATTCCTTGAATTCAGGCTTAAGTGCTTCCTCAGCGCATACTGCCTTACCAGCGATGATGTGCTCAAGTGGACCGCCCTGTGCATAAGGGAATACAGCGCTGTCAACCTTCTTAGCGAGCTCAGGTCTTGCAAAAATCAGTCCGCCACGAGGTCCTCTCAGTGTCTTATGTGTTGTTGTAGTAACGATGTCTGCATATCCGAATGGTGATGGGTGCTCTCCTGCAGCTACAAGTCCTGCGATATGAGCCATATCTACCATGAAGTAAGCTCCTACTTCTTTAGCGATCTCTGCAAAAGCAGGGAAATCGATAATTCTTGAATAAGCACTTGCGCCTGTAAGGATCAGCTTAGGGTGAAGCTCTCTTGCCTTCTTCTTAAGGTCTTCCATATCGATGAAACCGTTGTCATCAACATCATAGAAGTGAACGTCGTAGAGCTTTCCGCTGAAGTTAACGCTTGATCCGTGTGTAAGGTGTCCGCCGTTGTCAAGGTTAAGTCCGAGAATTGTATCTCCTGGCTCGAGCACTGACTTATATGCGGCAAAATTAGCCTGTGAGCCTGAATGAGGCTGAACATTTACATGATAGTCTGTGTTGAAGACCTTTCTCCACATGTCACAGCAGTATTCTTCGAGCTCGTCAACGTACTTAGTTCCGCCATAATATCTGCCCTTGTTTCCGGATGTTCTTACATAAGGATAACCCTCAGCATACTTCCAAGAAAGACAGCTTCCGCATGCGGCCATTACAGCCTCTGAGCAGTAGTTCTCCGAAGCAATCAGCTCGATATTGTTCTGCTGACGCTTGTATTCCTTGTTAATCAGGTCAGCTACTGTTGGAGAAACCTTAGCAACTTCATCAACTATCATCTGGTTGTAATTGCTGTTGTCATTACCATTTCTGTCAAACATTTTCTTCTTTCCTTTCGCTTTGAAAATAAATATTGTTGAAATTTCTAATATATGGCTTACTTATTCAACATCAACGCTCTGATACTGCCTATCAGATATATTGAACCGAGAATAAGTATAAGCTCGTAATCACCGCTCTCGCAGAGCTCAAGCAAGGCTTCTGTGCTATGGCAGGCGATACAGCTACAGCCCTTATCGGCGAATCTGTCCCTAAGCTTCTCGCAGTCAAATGTGCGCTCGCTTTCGACCTGAACTGCCACGAGACGGCAGTCAGCAAATTCACTCGATATCTGTTCTATCATTGTATCGCATTCTTTGTCCGAAAGACAACCAAAAGCCAATAAAATTTTCTCATCTTTTGCCGACGGAAAGGCTTGCCTGAAGGTACTTACCACCGCATCGATTCCAGACGGATTGTGCGCTCCGTCGATGATGATATAAGGATTGCTTTGCATAATCTCAAAGCGTCCCGGATTTCTTGCGATCCTAAGGCCCTCTCTTATCGCCTCTTCGGGAATCTCCATTACCTCCATCAGAAGGCTCACGCTTGCTATTGCATTTCTGACCTGATGCTCCCCTATCATTCCGATGGTGAGGTCATCGTATTTGCGCCCTGCTATCGTCGCAGAGAAGCGTGTCAGCATCTCGTCGCCGTCCTTAAGTGCGAAATCTTTTATCGTATATTCATTTCGAGAGGAATCTATGAATTTCGACCCCATCTCTTCGGCTTTTCCTTTAAGAAAAAATCTCACCTCGTCCTCGGAGGATTCCGACACTATAGGGACGTTTTTCTTGATGATGCATGCCTTCTCGCCCGCGATTTCCAAAAGTGTATGGCCGAGCATCGCGGTATGGTCGAGGCCGATTTGCGTAATCAGGCAGGCAAGAGGCTTCTCTATTGTGTTGGTCGCATCGTAGCGCCCGCCTATGCCAACCTCCATTATCACATAATCGGGTTTTCTCTCGGCGAAATAAAGATAGGCGACTGCAGTGAGTATTTCGAATACGGACGGATATCCGAAGCCCTCGCTCGCAAGATTGTCGTTGAAGCTCATCACCTTATCTGCGAGCCTTTCGAAGTCCGCGTCAGTTATCATCTCCTCGCCTATCTGAAATCTCTCGTTATAGACCATTACATGAGGAGATGTGAACATTCCGACTCTATATCCCGCAGATTCAAGGATGGCCTTGATATAGTAGGAGCAGGAACCTTTGCCGTTAGTTCCCCCAACATGAAAAATCCTAAGACTTCTCTCAGGATTTCCCAATAGTTCCATCAGCCTTCTCATTCTCTCAAGGCCGACAGGTCCTTTATTTCTTGATGTTTCAGTAATACGGTCGAATATTTCCATTTAATATCAATGAATACTCTATTTTTTAATTTGATTTTCTGAACTCAAATTCGAACTTTGCTTTAATTCTTACTTGCTCTTAATAGCTTCAAGTCTTGCCTTGACTGTTTCGAGCATTTCCTTATACTTCTCGCCCTTTGCTCTTTCCTCGTCGACAACAGCCTTAGGAGCCTTGGCAACGAAGCCCTGGTTGGAAAGCTTCTTTTCTACACGAAGAACCTCGCCTTCGAGCCTCTTTGCTTCCTTCTGGAGTCTTTCGATTTCGGCTTTCATATCAACAAGCTCATCGAGAGGAACAAGAATCTGTGCGCCCTCAATTACTGCGGACATTACATCCTTAGGAGCTTCGCTATCGCTTGCTTCAATCTTTATATCCCAAGCATTTGCAATTCTGTTGATGTGAGCCTCTATTGAAGGAATAGCCTCGGCAAGTGTATCGGTCTTGATGATAAGGCTTATCTTTCTGCTTGGCGCAGCATCTGCCTCTGCTCTGATATTTCTTACAGCCTTGATGATGTTCTTGGCTGTCTCAATTCTGAAGATTGCTTCATCATAATCAAGCTCAGCATCATATACAGGCCAGCTTGCCTTGATGAGAAGTCCGTCAGGATTGTCCTTGCTTACAGCATCCTTAGGTAAATATCCCCAAATTTCCTCTGTGATGAAAGGCATGAATGGGTGCAGGAGCTTCAGAAGGTCCTTGAGAGTCTTCTGAAGAACGAATCTTGCTGTCTTCTTATCCTCTTCATCATCGCCCCAGAGTCTTGCCTTAACAAGCTCAATATACCAGTCACAGTACTCATCCCAGATAAGCTCATATACCTTCTGTCCTGCAAGTCCGAGTTCGAACTTCGTAAGAGCATCGGTGACGTACTTAACTCCGTCATTGATTTTTGCGATTATCCACTTATCCTCATCTCTCAGCTTAGCTGTTTTCTCGTCAGCCATAGGAAGGAATTCGTCGTCCTCGCCTATGAGATTCATGATGGTAAATCTCGAAGCATTCCAGAGCTTATTTGCGAAATTCCTTGAATTCTCGAGTCTGCTCTTGATGAATCTCATATCATTTCCCGGTGTGATACCGGTGCAAAGCATGAATCTGAGAGCGTCAGCTCCGACCTCGTCGATAATCTCGAGTGGGTCGATGCCGTTGCCAAGAGACTTAGACATCTTGCGTCCCTGCTCGTCACGAACAAGGCCGTGAATCAGAACGTATTTGAACGGAATTTCGTTCATAGCATAAAGTCCCGAGAATACCATTCTGATAACCCAGAAGAAGATGATGTCATATCCTGTAACCATTACCTGGTTAGGATAGAAATATTCAAGCTCAGGAGTTTTCTCAGGCCAACCGAGTGTTGAGAATGGCCAAAGTGCCGAGCTGAACCATGTATCGAGAACGTCCTCATCCTGGTGAAGATGTGTGCATCCGCACTTAGGACACTTTTCTGGCATATCCTCTGCTACTACTACCTCACCGCATTCATCGCAGTAGTATGCAGGAATTCTGTGGCCCCACCACAGCTGTCTTGAAATGCACCAGTCTCTTATATCCAAGAGCCAGTTCATGTGAATTTTCTCGAATCTTGGTGGAACATATTCGAGCTCTCCGCCCTCGCCCTTTGCAGCCTTAATTGCAGGCTTAGCGAGTTCCTTCATTGCAACGAACCACTGGTCGCTGATTCTTGGCTCGATTACAGTATGGCATCTGTAGCATTTACCTGTAGGAATTACAAGGTCTTCTATCTTTACAAGATAGCCTGCCTCTTTGAGCTCCTCAACCCACAGCTTACGGCATTCGTATCTGTCCATGCCCTCGTATTTGCCAGCAAGTGCTGTCATAACTGCATGCTCGTCTATGCATGAGAGGCTTGAGTCAAGTCCGTGTCTTTCGCCTACCTCGAAGTCGTTGAAATCGTGGGCAGGTGTAATCTTTACAGCACCTGTTCCCTTCTCAGGGTCAGCATGCTCGTCTGTGATAACAGGAATTTCTCTTCCTACTATAGGAAGGACAACTGTCTTGCCGATCAGCTTGGCATATCTTGGGTCGTCCTCAGAGACAGCAATTGCAACATCGGCGAACATCGTCTCAGGACGGGATGTAGCTATCGTGATACCCTCACCGCCATCGCTTGCAGGATATCTGAAATACCAATAGTGTCCATCGAGATCCTCGTGCTCTACCTCTGCATCCGAGAGGGTTGTTCCACAGCATGGGCACCAGTTGATGATCTTGTTACCCTTGTATATGAGGCCTTTCTCGTAAAGGCTTATGAACATGGATTTGACAGCCTTATTACAGCCCTCGTCCATTGTAAAACGTTCTCTTCTCCAGTCGCAGGAGTCTCCGAGCTTTCGGCACTGCTTGGTGATTCTTCCGCCGTATTCTTCCTTCCATGCCCATGCGTGCTCAAGGAATTCCTCACGAGTCATATCGTGCTTGTCCTTGCCTGTTTCTCTCTTAATCTTCTCTACTACCTTAACCTCGGTAGCGATGCTCGCATGGTCTGAGCCTGGAAGCCAAAGAGCGCTATATCCTTCCATTCTTTTCCATCTTGTGAGGATGTCCTGTAAAGTCTGGTCAAGCGCATGTCCCATATGAAGCTGGCCTGTGATATTTGGAGGTGGCATTACAATAGTGAAAGGTTTCTTGTCCTTGTCAATCTCTGCATTGAATGCGCCCTTATCCTCCCACATTTTATAAATGCGGTCTTCGAATTCCTTTGGATTATATGTCTTTGCTAAATTCTTCATTATGCAAAATCTCCTTAATATTTGCTATAGTCTGTATCACCGTTCAGAACCTCGTGCCTTATTGAGCTCATCTCTTCATCGACTTGATTGAGATTAGCGGCACATTGCTTAAGTCTCTCGACTATATCTTCTGACAGGTCGCCCTTGTTCTTATACCTGAGTTCGTGCTCGAGGCAAGCCCATGTATCCATTGCGACGCTTCTGAATTGAATCTCCACAGGCACAAGTGCCTTGCGGTTAACAAGATATACAGGAAGCGCGACGACGACATGAAGGCTTCGGTATCCGCTGTCCTTTGGATTCTTGCAGTAGTCTTTAATCCTTATAAGCTCTACATCGGATTGCTTAAGGAGCAGTCCTGACATAGTATATAAATCCTCTTCATAGTTGCATACAACTCGGATGCCCGCGATATCATATACTTCCTTCATGACCTGGTCGAGATTGTTGATTGGGTCTTCGATTCCGTATCTTTCGGCCTTCTCGATTAGACTCTCGAAGGTCTTCAGTCTTTTCTGGAAATGATGTATCGGCATATATGAGTGTGTCTTCTCAAAATCCTCCGACAGAACCTCAAGCTTAGTCGAAAGTTCCTTCAATGCCGAGCCGTAAAGAAGGCTTATATTATCTATTGCCTCCTGAAGCTCTTCATCAGTACCCTTATACCTAGGCATTCTTTCTCTGATCCTGTCAGCATAATAGTATCTAAATGACATGTTTTATTATTCCTTTCTACCGCGCAAACGCGCCCTGTAATTATATCATATTCAGAGCCTTCTTAGCTAAATTATCGGCTAATTCGTTATACTTATTTCCGCTATGTGCCTTGACCTTAACGAATTTGATGGTCATCTTCTTTCTTGCCTCGGCAACATACTCCTTGTATGCCTTTGTCATATCGAGATTTGCCTTCCAAAGGTCATCTCCCCACTTGCCTACGCCCTCGTAATCGTGGTATATAGTCAGGGCGTCTATTCCTTTTCTGAGGCAATAATCAATCGCAAGCCTTGCTCCCATAATTTCGCCTGCAACATTTCTAAGCTCCGCCTGATTGTCGTCATAGGCCTGCGAAAGCTCTATTATCACATCTCCGTTGATGATGACCGCAGAGCCTGCATAACGCCCGTCGGCTACATTGTAGCTTCCATCAACATAGGCCTTGATGCCAGGTTCGGAAAGCTCATTGACCGAAGACCAGCCCATATAGCAAAGCGCCTCTTCGGGATCTTGGAAGCTCTTATATTCAGCGCCCTTGAAGCCATCGACGCTTCTTTTACAGCTTTCCCATGTATCGAAAATCCCTATCTCTCTGCCGTTGCGCACCGCATAGACTTTCTTCGCTTTTCCTTTTGCACCTGCCATGTCGCCCGTCCTCTCTGCTTTTCTCGCCTCTTCTTCCTTGAACTTATGCAAAAAACTTTTTCTATGTATCGGGGTCTGCCCGAGTTTCCGAAGGCCCTCGTAGTGCGCGGATGTTCCGTATCCCTTGTTGCTCGCAAAATCATATCCAGGATACCGCTCGTCCATCAAGGTCATGAAATTATCCCTTGCTACCTTTGCAACGATAGAAGCAGATGCAATCGAAAGGCATTTCTCGTCGCCCTTGATGATGGATTCCTGCGGAATATCTATGTCGAGCTTGACTGCGTCGATGAGAAGCTGGTCTATCGATTCGTCTGCCGGAAGTCCCGCGTTGGCATTTATGATCGCTCTTATCATCGCATTTCGGGTAGCGTTGAGAATATTCAGCTCGTCGATCTCATCGTTGTCTGCGATTCCTATTCCTATGGTAATGGCCTTCTCTCGGATAGCAAGGTCAAGCTCTTCCCTTTTCTTTGCCGAAAGCTTCTTGGAATCATTGACACCGAGCACGTCAAAATCAGCAGGGAGCACCACACATGCGGCGTACACAGGTCCTGCAAGAGGGCCTCTTCCTACTTCATCTATTCCCGCGATATATTTGTGCCCGCAAGCCCGAAGCTCGTCCTCGTGGGCCTTCATCTCGGCAAGCTTAATTGCCTGCGCTTCCAATCTTTCCTTCTTGGTCATGGCCTCTCCAATGTGATTTTGCCAAGCTTACCGCCTCTGAATTCATCGAGGACAATTCTTCCTGTCCTCTCATAATCTATTCTCTTGCCTGACAAAATAAAGCCTCTCTTGAGAGCGATTGCGTCCATATTGTCTATGGTCTCTTCTTTAATTTCGTCAAGCTTGTATCTGTCGATCAAGTTCTGCGGGTATTCTTTCTCGAGGAGCTTAATCAGCTCGAAGGCAAGATCCTGCACTCCGAGTATATCGTCCTTGATACTTCCGCAGAAAGCGAGCTTCAAGCCGACATTTCGGTCTTCGAACTTTGGCCACAGAATTCCCGGCGTGTCGAGAAGTTGCATGCCATTCTGCAAAGTAACCCACTGTTTTCCCGTCGTAACTCCTGGCCTGTCGCCTGTCTTCGCGCTTTTTCTTCCGATCAATCTATTTATAAGAGAGGATTTGCCGACGTTCGGAACGCCTACTATCATAAGCCTCAGAGGTCTCTCGAATGACTTTACAGCATTTCTTCTCTCCTGTTCCTGCTCGAGAACCTTGAAAAGCTCTTTGATATTCTCTCCGGTCTGCGCGTTGAGAGCGACAACCTTGCTTCCGTCCTTGCCAAGCTTCTTCTTCCACTTCTCGGTCGCTTCGTCGTCAGCTAGGTCGCATTTGCCAAGCACGATAATGCGCCTTTTGCCATGAACGATTTCGTCGATTATAGGATTTCGGCTTGAAACAGGAATACGGCTGTCGACTATCTCAATGACAACATCCACAGCTTTAAGATTGTCCTGAATAAGCTCCCTGGTCTTCTTCATATGTCCTGGATACCAGTTGATATGTTCTAAAGCCATATGCCCTCCTCTCTTGTTTAATCTTATCCAAAAAAATACATACCCTCAGCTTGTGCCTCAGGTATGCATTCATATTGCTATTTAAATTAAGCGTTCTTAATCTTTGCAGCCTTACCAGTTCTCTGACGCATGTAGTTGAGCTTAGCTCTTCTAACCTTACCGCGCTTAACAACTTCGATCTTATCGATTCTTGGTGAGTGAAGTGGGAATGTCTTCTCAACTCCGATACCGTTCGAAAGCTTACGAACTGTGAAAGTCTCGTTAACGCCACCATGCTGTTTCTTAAGTACATATCCTTCGAATACCTGAATTCTTTCTCTCTGGCCCTCGACAATCTTGATATGCACCTTTACAGTATCACCAACGTTGAATGCAGGAATTCCTTCCTTCTTGTAATCTGCTGTAATCTGATCAATAATGTTCATGTTATTCCTCCTCTCCTCAAAGACGTTCGTGGTTCCCGTATGCTTTCAATCTCATTTCGCATATCCCCAGAGGACCGCCCGTAATAACCTTTCAGAGTATACCACGAAGGCCTTTCCCTGTCAAAGAATAATTTGCGCTCTCGAAGAACAATTTTTGTGCTCTTGGAAAAAGATTTACGCCCTCGGATGAGTTTTCGAAAAAACGTCTTTGACGTGAATTTCAACCAGCGCGAGGTATGCGATGCCCGCGGACAGGTCGTCGAAACCCATCAGCTCCTGCAGTGTTCTGAGGTCTCCTCCGTTCTGCAAGATATGAATTGCGAAGCTGTCCCTTAGAATCTGCGGTGTCATCCTCTCTTCTATGCCGAGCTTCTTGCCGTAATCCTTGAGGATTTTCCAGACTCCCTGCCTTGTCAGGCACTCGCCAGACATATTTATAAAGAGATTGTCCGTCGGCTCAATCTCCGCGCCCTTTATTACAGGATAAGCTTCCTTGATATAGCTTTCCAAAGCCTTATAAGCATATTCTCCGATTGGAACGATTCGGCTTTCTTCGTTCGCATCCTTGATCCTTGCAAATCTCATTCGGAGATTGATATCTTCAAATTTAATCCTCACAAGCTCTGTAACCCTGATTCCTGTGCCGTACATGAATTCCATAAGGGCTCTGTCTCTTTTGCCCCTTGCGGTATCATCAGGAAGCTCAAGCAGTGCGAAGACCTCTTCAACGCTGAGATAGTCAATATCCCTCGCGCCTGGCTTTGATGATTTGAGCTTGGCAAAAGGATTGCTTGTAATCTCGCCACAGTTTTGCTTGTAGTCATAGAAGGATTTGAGAGATGAGATTTTCCTGTTGACCGTTGGCTTGGACATATTCTGATTTCTGAGCTTCAGAACATAAGCGACAGCATCGCCCTCTGCACATTCTGTAAGCTTCTTGCCTCTTTCCTCGAGAAAATCCGCAAAGCCTCTAATGTCTCTCTCGTACGCGAGCAGAGTATTCGTGGCTTTTTTCTTTTCATTCTTCAGATAATCTAAGTAGGCCTTCATCTCATCACCTTCTATTTGGATTCGTTATGAATTAGTTTCGTCAGGCGGGTTGTTGTCCTGCGGTCAGAGTCGCGAATTATCCCGCCATCATATGTTATTTGTTATTAAATCAAACCTGCGTTTCTTGCATAAAGCACGCCGGCTATCGTCTTTGCATCAATGATCTGATTGCTCTTAATCATATCGATAATTTCGTCTGCCTCATATTCATAAATGTCGAGGTCCTCTGTATCATCCCAGTCGACATCGCCAGGAGTAAGGCCCTTGCATAAATAAATGTACAGAAGCTCGTTTGAATATCCACAGCTTGGAGTAATCGTAAGAAGGTACTCTATGCTTTCCGCAGTATATCCTGTCTCTTCCTTAAGCTCTCTTCGTGCTGTCACCTTAGGATCCTCGCCTGGATCGAGCTTTCCTGCCGGAAGCTCTAGAAGGACTTTCTCAAGAGCTTTTCTAAATTGGCCGACAAGCAGGATTTTCCCTTCATCAGTAACTGCTACCATCGCAGATCCGCCGTTATGCTCAAGAACATCTCGGTAGCTCTCGCCCGCCACAGTTTCGACCTTGTGCTTTCTTATTTTGAAAATAGGTCCTTCGTATACGACCTTGCTTTCGATTGTTTTCTCTTCAAAAGACATTTTTATGCCTCCAAATTTATATTAGTTCGAGTTCAACGGCGACCTCATAGATGAAGCGCTTCTTCCACTTTCTCCATGTATTATCATGGGCAATGTCTGGAAATGGAACACCGCTTATTATATTGTCTGCCACAGCCTGCCTGTACTCTTCGGGGAGAGCCTCCAGGGCCTTCTTTATGGCTTTGACTCTCTTCGCGCTTGCTTTTCCTATAGACGTCTTATTCGCGCTCTTCGAAAGCTTCTTCAATCTTTCGACATCTCTTACAAGCCACAGGCACTGATAATAGACTTCCCTTGGAAGAGCGTAATTATCAACGGCTCTTAGAATTTCTTTTTCCATAGAATCACCTACCTGTAAACCTGTCTAATCACATGTCGTGTCAATTATCCGTAGACCTATCGAGTTACCTATCTATAAGTAAGTTCTTTTCGCATCATCCGAATGAAAATCCGAACCGCTTGTCTTGAGGAGGCCGTGCTTGTCGGCATATTCGATGAGGAAGGCCTCGTCATCTGGCTTTGCCGATGGATGCTTGCATTCTATGCCGTCGATTCCGTATCCTCTGAAGCAGTCAAGAAGCGTCACCAATCTCGGACGAAAATCTTTTCTGCTCTCGCCTTTTCTGAGCTGTTCGAATGGATGTGCGAGTACTGCCTTTCCGCCTGCAGAATGAATCACATCTACTATGTCACGCGAATGCATGGTCCTCTTTTCGAACCGATCCATATTGCATTCATCAGAAAAGATTCTATCAAAGACATCAGCTGTGTCCTTGGCATATCCCTTTCGTATAAGAGCCCTTGCAATATGAGGCTTGCCAAGAAATTCTCCGTTAGTTCCCCATGCAACATCCTCAGGACTCAGCTTGTAGCCTGCCTTGTTCAAGATATCAAGCATATTGTTGTTTCTCTCTTCCCTCCAGGAGCGAAGAGTTTCAACTGTCTTATTTAAGATTTCGCTTTGATAATCGAAATCATAAGCGAGGATATGAAGCTTCTTGCCAAGCTCGTTCGATGAATCAAATTCCGCGCCTGGTATAAGCTCAATGCCGTCAATTCCTTGGGCATACTGATACGCAATAAGAGAGCCTTCGATTCCGTCGTGGTCTGTTATGGCAATCTTGGTATATCCTTCTTCTTTCCATCTGTCGACTATCGCGCAGGGGTCAAGCACTCCGTCTGAATATGTTGAATGAATATGCAGATCTATATTTTTCGCGTTGCCCATGTTGTCCATGCTGTCTGTGTTATCCGTGCTCGTTCTTCTATCGCTCGTTCTTCTATCGCCGATATGATCCCTAGAGGTTCTCTACATCATCCGCTTCTAGATAGCTGATGTATGGAAGATTTCTGTATTTCTCGTCATAATCGAGGCCGTATCCGACTACGAAAAGGTCATCGATTTCGAAGCCGACATATTTAGGCTTGATATCATTTGTTCTTCTTGCAGCCTTGTCGAGCATTGTGCAAATCTCAATGCTCTTAGGATTTCTCTCTTCAAGCTTCTTTATAAGATAAGCAAGTGTATTTCCTGTATCGATAATGTCCTCAATGACAAGAACGTTCTTGTTATAAAGGTTCTGAGTTGGCTCAAGTGCAATCTTAACGATGCCTGAGCTGATTGTTGATGAGCCGTAGCTACTTGCGATTACGAAATCATAGATTGCATTATTGTTAATGCACTTTGAGAGGTCTGCCATCCAATGAAGCGAGCCCTTCAATGTTCCAAGAAGAATAAGCTCCTCTCCCTCGTAATCCTTGCTGATAATCTCTCCGAGCTCCTTTGCTCTCTTTCTAATCTGCTTCTCGTCGAAAAGGACTTTGCCGACCAACTTTGGTTCCTTACTCATTTCTTTAATCACCTTTCTTAATTAAATATATTTTAACTTGCTAATCCAGTCTGATTTAATTTCGCGCTATTCGCATTCGCGCCTTTCGGGTTATCTGTAATGCTTGAAAAAATTTGATTTATTTCGCGCTATTCCGCGTTGTCTGCGTTGCTGGCATTACCAGCAGATTCGAGAAGTTCGCCGATTGCGTCGAGCAATCCGTCATGCCCAGTCCTCTTCAAAGCCGAAACAGGAATTATAATATCCGACTTGTCCATGCCGAGCGTTTCTCTTATAAGCTTGAGATTCTTCTGCTTCTCATTTGCCGACACCTTGTCCGCCTTGGTTGCGACCACAATACCGCTTAGGCCGTAATATTTAAGATAATCATACATCTGAACATCCTGTGCCGACGGCTTGTGCCTTATGTCAACAAGCTGAACGACCTTGAGGAGCTTATCTCTGTTCTCGAGATAATTCTCAATCATCTCGCCCCACTTCTCGCTCTCGCTCTTCGAGACCTTTGCGTATCCGTAGCCAGGCAGGTCAACTATGCGAAAATCATCATTACATAGGTAAAAATTGATTGTCCTCGTCTTTCCGGGACTGCCCGAGACTCGCGCGAGGCTTTTTCTGCCCGTGAGGAGATTGAGTAGCGACGACTTGCCGACATTAGACCTTCCCGCGAAAGCTATTTCGTATCTATCCTCGGCAGGATACTGGGAAGGCTTAACCGCAACGCATTCAAGCTCTGATTTATTTATCTTCATCGATTATTATCTCCTTGAGTGCATCCTCAACAGTATCGATAAGCACGAATTCGATTTTCTTGCTGAGCTGAACAGGAATATCGTTGATATCCGGCTCGTTTTCTCTTGGAATCAGAATTCTTGTAATTCCCTGACTGTAGGCTGCAAGCGCCTTCTCCTTGAGTCCGCCTATCTTGAGCACCCTTCCGCGAAGTGTGATTTCTCCAGTCATCGCAATATTCCTTCTTGCTTTTTTCTCTGAAAGGCAGGAATAAAGTGCGCAGAACATTGTCACACCGGCTGATGGACCGTCCTTAGGAGTTGCGCCTTCAGGAATGTGAATCTGGATATCGTAATCCTTGAAATATTCGTCTGCTATGCCGTGCTCCTTAGCAATCGAGCGAATGTAGCCGAGAGCTGTTGTCGCAGATTCCTTCATTACATCGCCCATCTGACCTGTGAGGATGAGCTTGCCTGTTCCTGGCATCTTGACAGTCTCGATTTCGAGAGTTACTCCACCGACGCTCGTCCATGCCATACCTGTTGTTGTTCCAACTGCAGGTGCGAGGTCTGCCATATCCTCTGAAAATTTCCTCTTGCCGAGGTATTTCTCGAGATTTCTTGGCATGATGCGATAAGGCTTCTTCTTCTCTGTTACAAGACGCTTAGCAATCTTACGGCAGACATTTGCAATCTCTCTTTCGAGATTACGCACGCCGGCCTCTCTTGTATAATAATTGATTATTTCTCTTATCGCCTCTTCGTTGAAAACGAGCTGAGATGCTCTGATTGAGTGTTCCTTGAGCTGTTTTGGGATGAGGTAATTCTGTGCGATATTTACCTTCTCATCCTCGATATAGCTTGAGAGCTCAATTACCTCCATTCTGTCAAGAAGAGGAGTTGGAATCGTCGATGTTGTATTTGCTGTAGTGATGAACATTACATTAGACAGGTCAAAAGGTATCTCAAGATATCTGTCTGTAAATGTGCTGTTCTGCTCAGGGTCTAATACCTCGAGAAGTGCCGACGCAGGGTCTCCTCTGAAGTCCGAGCCGATTTTGTCGACCTCATCAAAGAGGAACAAAGGATTGTTCGTGCCTGATTCGATAATTCCGTTGATTACTCTTCCTGGAATTGCTCCGACGTAGGTTCTTCTGTGTCCTCTTATCTCTGCCTCATCAGTCACACCGCCAAGCGACATTCTTACAAATTCTCTGTTAGTCGCGTGCGCTATGGACTTGGCAATAGATGTTTTGCCGACTCCTGGAGGGCCTACAAGACAGAGTATAGGCGCTTTCGTGCCGTGTGTAAGTTGCATTACTGCAAGGCTTTCGATAATTCTTTCCTTGACATTCTTGAGTCCGTAATGCTCTTCGTCGAGAATTTTCTCAGCCTTCTTGATGCTTGTGCTTACCTTTGATGACTCGTGCCATGGCAGAGAAAGAACCGTGTCGATATATGTCCTTGATACGTTTGCATCTGGGCTCATCGAATGCATCTTGGAAAATCTTTCTATTTCCTTGCGCATCTTAGCGTCTACCTTCTCAGGGAGCTTCAGCTCGTCGAGCTTAGCAATCCACTGCCTAACCTCCTCATCTGGGTCCTCGTCTTCTCCGAGCTCTTCCTTAATTACCTGAAGCTGTTCTCTGAGATAGTATTCCTTCTGACCGCGGTTCATGTTCTTAACAACTCTATTGTTGATTTTCTTTGCAACCGCAAGAATCTGATTCTCCTTGCTTATCATTTCGATGAGTTGCTCAATTCTAAGCTGAACCGAATCAATTTCAAGAAGGGTCTGCTTGAGTTCGAAATCGATCTCGACCTCGCCGGCAATCGTATTGCAAAGCTGGGATGGATCGTCCACTCCGTCAATCAGAGCTCTTGCTGCCGCTTCTCCGGAATTGCTCATTTCTACGTACTTAAGGTACATCTGCTTAAGAACTCTAATCAGAGCCTGCATTTCAATTTCTTCAATATTGTTGTCGGCGTCCTGTGCTATCTCATATGTGCAGGCGAGCATATTGCCTTCATCATAAAAGCCTGTGAGTCTAACTCTCTGCTCACAGTCAGCAAGTACCCTGATATATTCCTCGTGGCGCTTTACGACCTGCTTTAATCTAAGAAGCACTCCGGTCTTGTAACAATCCGCTTCATCTGGATCATTAACCGATGTATCCTTCTGTGTTACAACGACGAGATATTTATCTCCATTCATTGCAGTATCAATAGCCAGAAGAGATTTGTCCCTTCCTATATCAAAGCCTACGATATTCCCTGGGAAAAAGACCTGTCCTCTTAGTGCAATTAAAGGTGTTCTGTATTCTTCCATTTCTGCCGGATATCCTCCTTCTCTATTTATCTACATCAATCAAGATCAATCAATATCGATTTGCATCGTTCCTTATCGATCTCATTCAATCTATACCTAATAGGCGGCATACGATAATCACCCGCTTGCCGCCCATTTACATCTATAACTTACTTTAACTTACTTCTCGCTCTTGCTTGCCCTTTGCTTCTTCTTAGGCTCTCCCTCAAGAAGCGGTCTTGCTCCGTTTACCACAACATCCTTAGTGATCGTGCACTTGGTAATTTCTGGTCTTGAAGGAATCTCGTACATGATATCTGTCATCATGCTCTCAAAAATGCCTCTCAGACCTCTTGCTCCGGTCTTGAGTTCAAGCGCCTTGTCGGCTATCGCAGTAATCGCATCATCTGTAACCACGAGTTCCACATCATCCATCGACATAAGCTTCTCGTACTGTCTGATGATAGAATTCTTAGGTTCTCTGATAATTCTCTCAAGAGCCTTCTCGCTCAGCTCGCTCAAGGAAACGATCATCGGAAGTCTTCCTATCAGCTCAGGAATAATTCCGTATCTCAGAAGATCCTCAGGCTCAACCTTCAGAAGAATATCATTCTCCGAAAGCTCTGCCTTCTCTCCATCGGAATTGAAGCCTATTACCTTATCTCCGAGTCGCCTCTTGATGATGGTCGATAATCCCATGAAAGCTCCACCGCATATAAAGAGCACATTCCTTGTATCGAAGTGAATGAACTCCTGCATTGGGTGCTTTCTTCCACCCTGTGGTGGAACATTGGCAACGGTTCCCTCGATAATCTTCAAAAGCGCCTGCTGAACGCCCTCACCGCTAACGTCCCTTGTGATGGACATGTTCTCGGATTTGCGGGCAATCTTGTCGATTTCGTCGATATAGATGATGCCCTTCTGGGCTTTTTCGAGGTCGCCGTCTGCTGCCTGGTAAAGCCTCAAAAGAATGTTCTCGACATCTTCTCCGACATAACCGGCCTCAGTAAGTGATGTTGCATCTACGATTGCAAAAGGAACGTTGAGGGTTCTTGCAAGGGTCTGTGCAAGCAAGGTCTTACCGCTTCCCGTTGGTCCGAGAAGCAGGATGTTGCTCTTCTGAAGCTCGATATCGTCCTTGTCCTTGCCCTTACGCTCAAGATATTTAATTCTCTTATAGTGATTATAGACCGCAACGGCAAGCGCCTTCTTTGCAGGCTCCTGCTCAATTACATATTCGGATAATTCCTTGTAAATTTCTTCAGGCTTAGGAAGCTTGTCCAGTCTGCTTGGCGAAGTTGCGCCCAATTCCTCGTTACAGAGATCGAGGCATAACTGCACACACTCATCGCAGATGTAGACATCAGGACCTACTATGATTTTCCTGACCTGCTCGCTTGTCCTTCCGCAGAAAGAACAAACCAATTCTCCTCTTTTGCCTGGTCTCCTTGTATTATTAGCCACACTTACTCCTTTGCTATCTATTATCCTTTTATCTATTATCTATTTATCTTTACAATTCTCGAACCTATTCTCGAGTTAATACTGCGTCGATAAGTCCGTATTTAACAGCTTCCTCTGCGGACATGAAATTATCTCTATCAGTATCCTTCTCGATGGTCTTAAGGCTCTGACCTGTGTTCTCGGCGAGAATCTTATGAAGCTTGGTCTTGGTCTTCATCATCCAGTCAGCCTGAATCTTTATGTCTGATGCCTGACCCTGCGCTCCACCGAGTGGTTGATGAATCATAATCTCCGCATTTGGAAGAGCAAATCTCTTGCCCTTTGTTCCAGCGGAAAGAAGTACCGCACCCATGCTCGCAGCCATGCCCACACAAATCGTGCAAATATCTGGCTTAACATATTTCATTGTGTCATAAATAGCCATTCCAGCCGTTACTACACCACCTGGAGAATTGATATATACGTTAATATCCTTTCCAGGATCTTGTGCCTCAAGGAAGAGAAGCTGTGCAATAACAAGGCTTGCAATATGGTCGTTAATTTCCTCATCGATGAAGACGATTCTGTCTTGCAAAAGTCTTGAGTAAATATCGTAGCTTCTTTCGCCGTTGCCGGTCTGCTCAATTACATAAGGTACGTAATTCATAATTACCTCTCTAATTCGCTTCTAAATTATTCTGCTAAATTATTCTGCTTTGTCAGTTACTGTCTCAACAGGCTCGCCCTTTACAGCATTCTTGTAAATAAGATCGATAGCCTTCTTTGTCTGAACATCCTCTACGAAGTACTTTGTAGCATTCTCTCCGACCATTTCCTTAACCTGGTCTACAGTCTGGCCGTACTGTGCTCCAAACTCTGCCATCAGGTCTTCGATTTCCTTCTCGGATGCCTTAATATCCTCGATTCTGATGATGTTTCTGAGGAGGATTCTTGTGATGACTCTCTTAAGAGCATCAGGTCTCATCTCTTCACGGAAGTCTCCGATATTCTTGCCCATCCAATTCAGATAGTCGTCAAGCTTAAGTCCCTGATATGACAACTGCTGGTTCATGTCATATACCATATTGTCGATTTCGCTCTCAATCATGGATACAGGTGGATCAAGTGGATTAGCATTGTAAAGTGCTTCCAGTGCTCTATCCTTCATGATTCCCTCGTCTCTCTCGTCAGCCTTCTTCTGAAGCTGTTTCTTGAGGTCCTTCTTGTAGTCTGCGAGTGTCTCGAAATCACTTACATCGCTTGCGAGCTCATCGTCGATTTCTGGCAGAATTTCTTCCTTAATCTCGTGAATCTTTGTCTTGAAGACAGCTTCCTTACCTGCAAGCTCCTCAGCATGATAATCTGTTGGGAATGTAACAACTACATCAACATCATCTCCTGCTTCCTTCTCTGTGAGCTGATCCTCGAATCCTGGAATGAACTGTCCGCTTCCAAGCTTAAGCTCGAAATTGTCTGCTGAACCTCCCTGGAATTCTTCGCCGTCAACTGATCCAACGAAATCAATAATTACAGTATCGCCAAGCTTTGACTTTCTGTCTGAAACTGTTTCCATTCTGCCCTGGCTCTTCTGAACCTTCTCGAGCTCTTCCTTAACTTCCTTAGCACCGATCTTGGTAACGATGTTCTCAATCTCGAGGCCTTTATAATTCTTAACGTCGATTTCTGGGAATCCAGCAACTGTTACAGTAATAAGAACGTCCTCGCCCTTTACGATTTCCTTAACGTCAATCTTTGGCTGGTCGATAGCTTCGATATCGAGCTCGTTAAGAGCATCGAAGTATCCCTTGTCAAAGAGTGTATTAAGTGCGTCATTGTAGAAAATGTCTGCGCCATAATAGCTCTCGATAATCTTTCTTGGCGCTTTGCCCTTACGGAAACCGTCGATTGAGAACTGTCCTCTGTTCTTCTTGTAAGACTTGTTGATTGCTTCTTCAAATTCGTCATTTGAAAAAGCAATTTCGAAATTGAAAGTACTGCCATCCTTTGAAATCAGTGTGGTCTTCATTTGTATAATTCCTCCTAAGTAAAAAGATTCACTGTTAATGTTAATATTAGTATTTATATAAATTAAAATTTATAACTATTGTTGAAATGCCCTTTGAAGCTTCGAGCGTTCTTCCGGCTCAAGCTTGTATTTCTTGGCAATCTCTACTGCGAGCTTATTGAAGTCCTCTTCATCGCCGTAATACCATTCAATCTCAAGCTCACAAATCGGTATATCGGTATCGTCTCTTGCAATCGCTCCCTCATCGAGCGAAATGGCGCTTATGGATCTTCCCGTGTCGAAAATCGCTTGTTTTCTTTGAAAAATCATCTCGACTGTTTTCTGAAGGGGCTTATTTCCTGCGGCCTCGTATAGAACTTCGTATGCGTCACTTGAAGCAAAAGCCTCGATATTCGGGTTCTCCGCAAATTTCTCATCGCTTATATAAAGGTTGAATTCCTCTCTTACGTGTAGGCCATCAACAACCTTATTGCCCCACTTGACGGTTGCGACTATCCGCTCGTTCTCATACCTGATTCTGTATGCGATACCCTTCTTACGCAAATCCTCATCTGCAGTATCGAAATAAACAGCATGCATTCTCAGCTCTTCGATGCTCTTGTCCTTAAGAAAAGGCCCGAATTCATCATCTTCGAGAATCGCGGGAAATACAGCAACATCGTCAACGCGATATTTGTATTCTGTTTCCATATAATCTCCTCAGTTAATTTTCGCAAATTAGCCTAACAATTATACATTAAACATAGCTGTTCATTCAAGCATTATCGAGATTCATTTCAATTTTCGAACTTTACAAGCTTGATTTTGCTATTTCGGTCGGCGAAAAGCAAATCCGTCATCGCAATAAAGTTGTCTGAGAGGTCGCTCGCATAGTATCTGTCTTTGAAATCGTTCTCCCCTGCGAGCATATCATTCTCCTCGAGATATTTAGCAAGCTCATTTACCACCTCTGTCGCGGAATTGTATAACTTGAGCTTAGGATAGAGCTTTCTTATATGCTTGGCTATGAGAGGATAGTGCGTACAGCCGAGTATCAGGTTGTCAAAGTCGTTCTCTTTGATGAAATCATCGAGATAATATGCTACAGTCTTCTCCATTATTTCCGTATCGGAGAAACCTTCCTCAATTAAAGGCACGAGTGCCGGGCAGGCAAGGCTGTATGTCTTGATGTCTGGCTTGAGCTCGTGGAGCTTCTTTGAGTAGACATCGCTTGAAATTGTAGCCTTCGTTGCGATAATGCCGACCTTATCACAGCCATCGCTTATCACTTTTCTGACGGTCGGTCCGATAACTCCATATATCGGAATGTCCGGGTACCTCTCTCTCAGCGAGTCAAGTGCCATGGCTGTAACGGTATTGCAGGCAATTATCACAAGCTTGACGTCCTTGGAAACGAGGTAGTCAACTATCTGTCCCGCAAATTCTTTAATTGTCTCAGGTGACTTCGATCCGTAAGGCGTTCTTGCCGTGTCTCCGAAATATAGAACTTTCTCATTCGGAAGCTTCTCATGAAGCTCCTGAACGCTGGTCAAACCGCCCAATCCGGAATCGAAAAATCCAATAGGTCTGTTATCCATATTCTATCTATATCCTATCGTTACTTCCGAGAACATTTACGATCTTGTGCTCTACCATATCCTTAACGGCCTGACGAGCTGGCTTCAGATACTGGCGAGGGTCGAAGTGGTCAGGATGCTCTGTCAGATATTTTCTGATGCTTGCTGTAATCGCAAGGCGAATATCTGAGTCGATGTTGATCTTGCATACTGCGGAAGCTGCTGCCTGACGGAGCTGATCTTCTGGTACTCCGATTGCTCCTGGCATTGCACCGCCGTATTTATTTATCTCTGCAACAAATTCCTGAGGAACAGATGATGCTCCGTGAAGAACGATTGGGAAGCCTGGAAGTCTTCTTGCTACTTCATCAAGTACATCAAATCTAAGCTGTGGCTTGGTGCCTGGCTTGAACTTGTATGCGCCGTGTGATGTTCCGATTGCGATTGCAAGCGAGTCACAGCCTGTTCTCTCTACAAATTCCTCAACCTCTTCAGGCTTGGTATATGAAGCATTTCCAGACTCAACTACAACTTCGTCTTCGATACCTGCAAGTGTTCCAAGCTCTGCCTCAACTACAACGCCTCTCTCGTGAGCGTAGTCTACGACTTTCTTCGCGAGCTCAATGTTCTGATCGAAAGGCAGTGATGATCCGTCAATCATAACCGATGTAAATCCGCCGTCGATGCAAGATTTGCAAGTCTCGAAGTCAGGACCGTGATCGAGGTGCAGTGCGATAGGAATCTCTGGACATTCAATCAATGCGGCCTCAACCATCTTTATAAGATATGTATGGTTGGCATAAGCTCTTGCGCCCTTTGATACCTGCAGGATTACAGGAGAGTTGGTCTCCTTGCACGCTTCTGTGATTCCCTGCACGATTTCCATATTGTTAACATTAAAAGCGCCTATGGCATATCCGCCATCATAGGCTTTTTTGAACATCTCTTTGGTAGTTACTAAAGGCATTTTCTCTCTCCCTTTTTCGTTGATAAATTAAGTTAGCTGGCTCTAATTCGAGCTATTCCAATGTATAGTAAGTTTAACATAAATAAACTTATATCGCCACAGAGTAAAATGAAGATTAGATGTGTATTATTTCATGCTATAATGAACTCGAAATACGAACACTTAACAGCGAAATTTTTTAAATGAAGAAAGAAACACGCCACAAATTTGCCTACTCTGTCAGCGGTGCCCTAGTTAGGCCCATAGTAGCCAAATTCAATTTTCATACCACTCCATATGTCCACAAAGAGGACTGGCCTTATGTTGTTCTGGCCAACCACAACACAGACTACGATCCGCTGATGATAAGAGAGACGTTCAGCGATCAGATGTATTTCGTGGCTGCAGAGAACATTCTTCGCATGGGCATTCTAAGCAAAATCCTCGTCCGCTACTTCGACCCTATTTTCCGAATCAAGGGAAAGCGCGAGATTCGCACGACGCAAGAGATGCTGAGACGGCTCCGCGCGGGCTATAATATATGTCTTTTTCCAGAGGGCAACCGTTCCTTCAACGGAGCGACCGGATATATTTT
>CAVAIH010000011.1:0-22523 GCA_963588675.1 Sphaerochaetaceae bacterium
CTGCAAGCACCCTGAGTCGCGCGATACTGCGTCACCAACGAAGCGAGAGCGTGCCTTCAAGTAACACGTGCCGCGCTTAGTCGCGAAGATGAAGTAAATAAATAACGGCTGCAGTTGTCGAAATTACAACATCTGCAGCCGTTTTTATTATTCGATTTCGCTCGCCTTCGCTTAGAGCACTCTTGTCTTCAGAACGCAATCACAGTCGAACACCTTGTCGCAGTCTTCCTTAACATCAGCAATCACATATCCGTAATCTCCGCGCTTGCCACTTGCAAGATCTACAAGGCAATCACCGTAGAATTCCTTAATCTTGTCGTCAGCAACCTTCTCGCACTTATAGAGAATGCAGACTCTCTTTGTGCCTGGCTTTGCCTCAAGAGTTACTCTTGGGAAGTTAACTGAGTTAACTATGTTGCCGTTCTCAAGATAATCCATGAGCTCGTCAACAGCCATAGCTGCACAGTTCTCTTCAGCCTCTGCTGTTGAAGCGCCAAGGTGAGGTGTAGCAACGATGCCTTTCTTGCCAATGTATTCAGGCTCGAGAAGGTCAGTCATGTATTTTCTCATCTTTCCAGATTCAAGAGCCTCGATAATATCCTCAACAACGATGAGGTCGGGTCTTGCGTAGTTCATAAAGATTACGCCGTCCTTCATATTTGCAATGAGGTCCTTGTTAACCATTCCCTTTGTAGTAGGAAGTGAAGGAACATGAATGGAAATAAAGTCGCATACCTTAACCATTTCAGCAACATCATCATAGAGCTTAACATCTGCTGTAAGGCATGGATGAGGCTTGAATGTCTCGTAGCCGACAACGTTCATTCCGAGAGCTTCAGCGGAGTTAGCAATTTTTGCGCCTATCGCACCAAGTCCGATAATACCGATTGTCTTTCCGAGAATCTCAGTTCCTGCGAACTGCTTCTTGCCTTTTTCAACTTCACTGGCAACATCGCCTTCGAGTGACTGGCCCCAAGAAATACCTTCATACATATTTCTTGCGCCCATGATCATTCCAGCGATAACGAGCTCCTTAACAGCGTTTGAGTTAGCGCCTGGTGTGTTGAAGCAAACGATGCCCTTGTCTGCGCATTTCTCCAGCGGAATATTATTTACTCCGGCACCTGCTCTTCCAATCGCAAGAAGATTATCCGAGAAATCCATTTCGTGCATCTTGTAGCTTCTTACGATAATAGCCTGCGCCTTATCAATATCATCAACTATTTCATATTTGTCAGTCAGCTTTCCGAGGCCAACCTGTGAGATGTTGTTAAGCGTAGCAACATAAAATTTGTCCATGAATAGTTACCTCCCTTTGTATTCTGTATGGAAATATATAACAAGTATATCATTTGCAAGGATACCATTCAATGATGAAGATGCGTATATTTACAAGGATTGGCACTTTAAGTATAATTATCATATGAAAAAATGCAGTTCGATAATTGCGACTTTGCTCGCGTTTTCGCTACTTATGTCGGCCTCGATATGCGGGTCCTTCGCAGCGAAAAAAGATAAGAATAGCGACTCGACGACGGCTGAAGCCGAGGAAAGCATCTCCGCACCTGAACTTGAAACAGGCTCCGCGGTTGTTTTTTGTGCCTCGACAAGCCAGCTCGTATATGGGGTTCACCAAGAACGCAAACTTTCACCGGGCAACCTGACTAAGCTTATGACAGCCATGATTGTCATAGATAATTTGCACGACAGCAAAGAATATAAGAACAAGATAGAACTCACTCAGGATGATAAGGACAGGGACGCGAACCTTGCGGAATATGAGAGCATCAGCATAGGGGAGCTCTTGTCACATATGCTTAAGACCGGCTCTGATGTATCGGCGGAACTTCTCGCGAAATACTCCGCATCATCCGAAGAAGTTTTTGTCAACGAAATGAATGCCAAGGCTCTTTCCATAGGCCTGATTGACACTCAATTTGTAAATGCCACGGGCGCTTACAGCGAACTGCAGTATACAACGCCTTATGATATGGCTGTCATCTGCCAGTATGCGATGAGATACGAAAGGATAATGCAGATTCTGGAGGATACTGACAGCGACGTATATTATGATTATGTAATTGCCCAGATTAATGGAAACATGACCGAGCCGAACGTTGAAGCTCAGGAGATATGCATAACAAGAAAGGATGATTTGGATCTTATCGTCGTACTGCTTGGCGAAGATGAGCTTAAGCGTCAGACGGACACAGAGAATCTTCTTAAATACGGCTTCTCGAAGGTTTCGAGGAATGTGCTTATAAAAGCCGGTGAAAAGGTAGGCCGTGTAAGTGTCAAGCACGGAGCCAAGACAAGGGTGGACTGCTATACGAAGACGAAGGGCTTTGCGTATGTTCCACCGGAAGGTAGCGATTCCCTGATAAAGACAGAAATGTATTTTTACGATGACCTTGAAGCGCCTCTGACAAAGGGGACCAAGGTCGGCGAGTGCAGAATCTATGTGGCGGACGAGCTCAAGGGTACAGTCGATCTTATTATTAATGAAGATGTCGAGAAAGGCTGGTTGCCGTCATATATCTATATTTCGAATTTGGCGACGATAATCATCGTGATTGTCGTTCTTCTGATAATGCTTATGATAATCAGAATTATCAATAGAAAAAGGGCGAGGGCAAGGAGAAAGGCAATTCTGCGTCAGAAGAAGATCGACGAAATCGCAAGAAAACAGCTTGAGCTTGAAGAAGACAGAAGAAGGAGGGGCTGGACGAATCTCTGATGTTCAATATTGAGGAAGAATTGAAGAAATTGCCAACAAGCCCCGGCGTATACATGCATAAGGACAGCCTCGGCGAGATAATTTATGTCGGGAAAGCCGTCAATTTGCGCAACAGGGTAAGGCAATATTTTCGCAAGCAATCTCAGAATGACCCTAAGGTGAGAGCCATGGTTTCGAATATCGCAGAATTTGAGTACATCAACTGCGCTACCGAAATGGAGGCTCTCATTCTTGAATGCAATTTAATCAAGAAATACATGCCTAAATACAACATCCTCCTCAAGGATGACAAGGCATATCCTTATATTGCGATAACATCTTCCGAGGAGTATCCGAGAGTGATTAAGACGCGAAGCCTCAAAAGGGACGGAAGCAGATACTTTGGCCCTTATTCAGACGCGTCGGCGGTGTCGACGATTATAAGGCTCATCGACGAGCTTTATCCGCTGAAAAAATGCCCTAACCAGCACTTCAAGGAGGGCACAAGACCGTGCCTCAACTATCATATCGGAAAGTGCCGTGGAATCTGCCTCGGAAACGTCGATAAAGGCGAATATATGCAGATGATTGACGAGGTAACGGATGTTCTGTCTGGCCATGATTCGGATATAATTGCAAAGCTCGAGAAGAAGATGTTTGCAGAGTCTGAGCTTCTCCATTACGAGGAAGCCGCAAAATATCGCGACTATATCGCCTCGATTCGCGCGCTTTCGCAGACTCAGAGGGCAAGCAGTGTTAAAGACAGGGATATAGATATTATCATTCCTGTTGTCACCCTTAATAACAGCATAATAGTCCGCTACATAGTTCGTGACGGCAAGCTCATCGGCCGTGAGCCAATTTATATGAAAGATGAGGAAAGTTTTCAAGAACGTGACACAAGTGAGCTCGTAACCGCATTTCTCAAGCAGTATTACACACTTAGCTCCAAGCTCCCTAAGGAAATCATACTAAGCTCCCATATTGAAGACGAGATGCTCTTGATGGAGCTTTTCAACAGCGTCAATGCAGATAATGCCGAAAAAGGAAGCGACATAATGCATAAGACCAAGCTCGTCGTTCCAGAAAGAGGGGAGCGAAAGGCGGTCCTCGATATGGCGATGGCCGACTCGATTGAGCTTGCCAAGTCACTCGACGAAAGAGCTGAGCGAGACAGAGAGAAAATGCTTTTACTTAAAGAGAAAATCAGCAAGATCATCACCAAATGTGCCGAGCTCGACGGGACGATTCCTGCGCTGATAGGCGAGGACGATAACAGAGAATACCGCGTTGAAGCTTATGATATTTCTAACTTGAATGGCCTTGATACCGTCGGCGCCATGGTAGTCTACGAGGGGAAGACGGCGATTAGAAAAGATTACAGAAAATTCAAGGTTAAGACCGCAGGCTCGGGCGACGATTACGGAAGCCTGCAGGAGGTGCTTTTCCGAAGACTTAAGAGGCTGAAAAACGGTGACGAGGGCTTCTCGAAGTGGCCGGACCTTCTGCTCATAGACGGTGGACTCGGGCAGGTGCATGCCGTAGGCAAAATCATGGATGCTTTGTCGATTTCAATTCCTGTAGTCGGCCTTGCGAAGGATGATGCCCATAGGACGAGAGCGGTTGTCTTCAAAGACGGATCGGAAATTGATTTGAAGCGCGACAAATTCCTTTTCAGTTATATGGGAACGATACAAGAAGAGGTCCACAGGTTCGCGATTACCTACATGAGAGGCACAAGAGGCAAGGCGATGACCAAATCAATCCTCGAGGAGATTCCAGGAATCGGGCCAAAGAGAAGGACGGCTTTGCTTAAGCACTTTGGCAATATTGAGAGGATCGGAAATGCCGATTATACGGAGCTCATGCAGGTTGAAGGCATGAATTCCAAGGCCGCTGAAAGCATAACGGATTATTTCAGTAGGAGGACGGCTGAAGACAAGCCTAAACACGAAGATTGAAGCCGAATCTCTATGCGGAAAGTGACACAGGACAAGGATAATTAACGCAAAATAATAATTGAATTACTTTATCATACATGGTAAACTAACATAGCATTTTGAAAAAAGGAGATAGCAATATGTCAGACGAGATTAAGAACGTAGAAGTTGAAGAGGAAGAAGATATTATCACTCTTGAATTTGACGATGATACAGCAGTAGATTGCTTCGTAATGGGAACATTCGAGGCTGACGGCAAGGAGTATATCGCACTTGAGCCTGACGATGGAACAGATGATGTATACATCTATGGTTACAAGGAAGTTGGTGGAGACGAGTTTGAGCTCATCGATATCGAAGACGATGCTGAATTTGACATAGCAGCAAAGGCATTTGATGAGATCATGGGAGAAGAAATCTAATTTCAGATTCAATTTCAGTTAGACATCAAGACGATAATAGTGTATAATTCAAGGCGTGCCGTTGGCACGCCTAAATATGCGGATGTGGCGGAATTGGCAGACGCGCACGGTTCAGGTCCGTGTGAGTAACATCGTGAAGGTTCGAGTCCTTTCATCCGCACCACACATACAAAAGACGGTTGATATTTCAACCGCCTTTTTCGTTCTGCATATTCTACATATTCTGCACATTTTCTGAGCGAGTTTTTACGCTCTCTGCACATTTTCTGAGCGAGTTTTTGGAGAGCTATCACATTTTTCGATACTTTGCAATTTGCTCTGCAAGTGTCTTCAGAAGCAGTTTGCTATCAAGAGGCTTTGCAATATGCTCATCCATCCCAGCCTTCTGTGCTGCAAGCTTATCTTCTGTGAAGGCGTTGGCCGTCATAGCTATAATTGGGATTGACTTGGCATCGCTTCTATCCATCGCTCTGATGGTGCGTGTCGCTTCATATCCATCCATCACAGGCATCATGATGTCCATGAGGATTGCATCAACTGAGCCCGGCTCGGATTCGGCCAGCGCTTCAACTGCCTCACGCCCATTCCTCGCCTCTATAATCTGGGCACCTTCCTCGGCAAGCATGAACTTTACAATCTCAATGTTCATCTCATTATCTTCTGCCAGTATGATTCGTGCGCCTCCGATGGAAGCTGGCTGTTCTGTTCTTTCGATGCTTTCCTGCCCATTTGCGCCCTTATCTATATCAAAGGTTGTGACAACGCGGAATGTCGTGCCTTCGCCCTTGACGCTCTCAAAGGTGATGCTTCCGCCCATCTTATCCACGATATTCTTCACGATAGGCATTCCAAGTCCCGTGCCCTTGTAATTGGTGCGCGCGTCTGCGGATTCCTGGGCAAAAGGTTCAAACAGGTGCTTTTTGAAATCCTCGCTCATGCCGATGCCCGTATCTTGGCAGATGAATTCCACCGTCACTATATCATCGTCAAAGGAAATCTCTCGGCAGGTGATATAAATTTTTCCTTTATCCTTGTTATACTTGACTGCGTTGCTCAGGATGTTCATCAACACCCGCTTATAGTGAGCCGGGCTTCCCATGAGCTTCCTGTGTGGGACACTGCAGTCTTTCTGTATAAGCTCTATGCCGCGCTCTCCTGCCAGCCTTTCGATGACATCATAAATTTCCTTGGCCAGCTTCAAGATATCAAAGGATTCGTACTCAAAGACGATATCACCAGACTCCAGCTTACTCATATCTAGAACTTCATTGATAAGCTCCAAGAGCAGGCCAGAGGCCTCCTTGACCTTATCCCTGCATTCCGTCTGCTTTACTATATCATCCGGATAATGCTCCGCAATTTCGATCATGCCCCTTATACCGTTGATTGGAGTTCTTATGTCATGGCTCATGTGTTGCAGGAACTCGGTCTTCGCGTTATTGCCTCGTTCTGCCGCCTCTTTGGCTTCCATTAGCTTCTGCTGGTAGGCCATCTCAATCTCTCTGCGAGCTTTTTCTTCTTCAAGGTGTGACTGTATGATTTTCTCGATGTTCTGGATTCCAACAATGACATAACCATCACCGCGAGGCTCGTAGATGTTAATCTGATAGTTGATGACCTCACCATCTATGATTACACGGTAGTTATACATATATTCGTTCCGATCAGCGAGAGCTTTTCTGAGATTCTCCGTTTCAAGTGCCTTCTTCAGCATCTCTCTGTCGTCTGGATGCACCATTTGGGAAAGCCATGTAGTGAGGAACTGCTCGTATGGGAAGGCCTTGTCAAGGACACCGTCCAGATCAGTGCTATTATTCTCATCCTCATACTTGAGTATCTTTGCTATGCCTTTATTCAGGTCTACCAGAAAAACGTTCTTGAAGTTGCGCGCTACGGCGTTGAAAATCAGAAGCTGTTCCTCCATCATCGCTGTATGCTGTTCGCGCTCTTCGCATTCCTTGGAGATATCCATTCCATACATGATGCACTCAAGGTGATTGTTATTAGGATTTACAATCATACGGCAAGTAATCCTTGCGGGGCGGATACTTCCATCATCAAAGTAGCTCATAACCTCTTTGACCAAATCTGTTTCTCCCGCCTCATGCGCCTGAAGCAGAGCATCCCTTTTGAAAAACTCAAAGAATTTCTCTTTTTCTTCCTTACCTGGAATAAAATCAGCCGACCATCTGACCATGTCATCCACCGAATCAATATGGATGTCCATCTTCACAGCATTTGAAGATCCGTTCATTGACAGCACACGGTCATCGGTGATATCCATGTGGAAAATTCCAGAGGCTTCTGGAAAGGATGAAAGGAGAACAGATACCTGTTTCTCGTAGTTAATCTGCACCCTGCGTATATCGGTGATGTCCCGCGCATATTCAATGAAAGCGTTGACCCCATTCCACTTGATGCGCTTAAGCTTGAGCGAATAAATCTCCCTGCCGTTATCTATCTCGACTTCGCATTCTTCACGATCCCCAATCGTTCGAAGAGGGCAGAAGGGACACTGTTCCTTGAGTCCCAAGAAGAACTCGTAGCAATGAACATTTTCATCCGTTACGCCATACTTATTGCTATAGTCAATTGCAATCTTGTTGGCATACATGACCTTCATATTTTCCTCATCGGTTACATGGACAGTCTGTGGAGAGTTATCCAATATTTCTGTTAACAGCTTTGGGTCGTTTCTCATAGCTTTCCCTTTCGCGTAATCATCTACACGCTTTTTCTTCTCTATATAAAACCGCATACGGTTTCCATATATGACTTCAATGCGGTGGCATAGGTGGCATATGTATAACAAGCCATCATTACATGTATTTTAACCCTAAAAAGCCCCAAATGGTTGACTTTTTCAAGTGATTCAGCAAAAACAAGACAATACATAGCTTTTGTGTTAATATTTATGCGTAACTGTGCTCAAGCACAAAGATTTTATTTAATACATTTTTCATTTGGAGGAAAGAGATGAAATACGATAGAGTGTATAATTTTTCTGCAGGTCCTGCAATGATGCCAGAACCAGTTCTCGAGGAAATCGCAGCAGAGGTTCTGAATTATAGAGGATCCGGAATGTCTGTAATGGAGATGAGCCACAGATCAAAGGTATTTATTCAGATTTACGAGGAGGCAGTTGCTGATCTTCGTAAGCTTATGAATATTCCAGATAATTACAAGGTTCTCTTTGTACAGGGAGGCGGTACAACACAGTTCGCAATGGTTCCGCTCAATCTTATGAAGGGTGGAGTTGCTTGCTATGTTGAGACAGGAACATGGTCAAAGAAGGCTATTGCTGAGGCAAAGAAGTACGGAGAGGTGAAGGTCGTTGCTTCATCAGCTGATAAGAACTTCTCATATATTCCTGACTGCAGTAACCTCGATATTCCTGACAATGCAGATTATGTATACATCTGTGAGAACGAGACTATCAACGGAACAACATACAACAAGCTCCCAGATACAAAGGGCAAGATTCTTGTTTCCGACCAGTCCTCAATGTTCCTTTCAAGACCTTGCAATGTTGAAGATTACGGCCTGATTTGGGCAGGCGTACAGAAGAATGTAGGCCCTGCAGGAATGGCAGTTGTAATCATCAGAGAGGACCTCATCGGTGATGTTCCTGATTTCTGCCCAACTTATCTGAGCTACAAGATTCATGCAGACAAGGATTCAATGTACAATACACCTAACTGCTGGGCAATTTACTGCTGTGGTAAGGTTTTCAAATATCTGCTTGATAACGGCGGACTTAAGGGCATCCAGGAAAGAAACGAGAGAAAGGCAAAGATTTTCTATGATTTCCTTGACCAGAGCAAGCTCTTTAACGGAAACGTTAATCCTGCAGACCGCTCACTTATGAACTGCACATTTACTGCAGGATCAGAAGAAGAGGACGCTGAGGTTGTAAAGGCTACTAAGTCAGCAGGCTTCGACAACTTGAAAGGACACAGAAGTGTCGGCGGACTCAGAGCTTCGATCTACAACGCAATGCCACAGGAAGGCGTTGAGGCGCTTGTAGAATTTCTTAAGAAATACGAAGCTGACAAGTAGTGAACTACCAAATAGAAAGAATAAATAAGAAAGAATAAATTAGGTAAAATATATTATGTGGTTAGCATTTACCCTGATAACAACTCTGTTTTGGAGTATAGCTGAATTATTTTACAAAAAAGGTGCCCGTAGAGATGAACGCTACGGGCATCTTAAAATTTGCATATGCGTAGGAGCGGTAATGGGGCTTCATGCCTGCTTTACTCTCATGACCCAGGACATCTCCTATGATCCGATCAATCTCATAAGGTATTTGCCTGTTTCACTTTGCTATATCGTCTCAATGGCCTTCTCGTTCTTCGGTGTTCGCTACATCGAGGAATCAATTTCCGACCCTATAGAGAATACATCCGGCGCTATGTGCTGTCTCATGTCCGCGGTTTTCCTCGGTCAGAAAATCTCCACAGGTTCGGCGATTGCGGTTGTGATTATACTCATTGGTATACTCGGCATCGGCTTCCTCGAGAAAAGGGGAGATACCGACAGACGAAAGGTGCTCGGCAAGAGAATGGCAGCGGTTGCTTTTTCCATGCCGTTCCTGTATGCGTTGCTCGATGCACTCGGAAGCTTCCTTGATATCTATTATCTCGACATCGAAACGAGCCCGCTTTTCAATATAACAGACGAGACGATAGAGGCTGTAGCAAATACATCTTATGAGCTCAGCTTCGCGTTTGTTGCTTTAATCTTGCTCATCTACATCAAGATTAGGGGAGCTAAGTTCGAACTTCCTAAGCAAAGAGACAAAATAATAGCCGCCATATGCGAGACAGGCGGCCAATTTACTTATGTATATGCGATGAGCGGAAACGGAGCTATTGCAGCACCGATTATCTCATCGGTATGTGTTTTCTCATTGCTCTTATCGAGAATAGTGCTTAAGGAAAAGCTTACTTCCAAGCAGTACTGCTTCATCGCACTTGTTCTTCTCGGAATACTGCTACTTGCAATAATCGAGGGCGACTAAGGCGAAGAGAAATTTAGACCAAGCTGATGTTGACTGAAAGCAATCAGAGCCAATCGGATCTAGATAGAGCCAACTGGATTATAACAATTCCTTCAGAGCGTTGATTGCGGTATCGACATCATCCTCGGTATTCCAATATCCTACTGCGAATCTTATGGTTCCGGTAGGGAAGGTTCCGAGAGTCTTGTGCGTATTTGGCGCACAGTGAAGACCAACTCGGGTCATAATTCCATAACGGCTGTCAAGCTCAAAAGCTACTTCGGCGGGATCTCTTTCAAGCGTTTGAACTGAGATAACGCCGGTTCTTTTTTCTGTGTTGTGCTTGCCTGCGATTATGAGCTTGCCCGCATCCTCCATCGGAATCAAGCCGTCAAGAAATCTCTGCGTAAGCCTCATCTCGTGCTCATAGATCTTATCCATTCCCGTATTGGCAATCCACTCAAGACCTGCATGAAGACCGACAATGCCAGGAAGATTCATCGTACCTGACTCAAATCTGTCAGGCATGAAATCTGGAATCTCCTCTGTGTGGCTTATGCTTCCTGTTCCACCCGAAATAATAGGATCAATCTGCATATATAAATCCTCTTTGACGATGAATCCGCCAATTCCCTGAGGACCGAGAAGACCCTTGTGACCTGTGAAGCAAAGGGCGTCAATATTCATTTCCTTCATATTAATAGGAATGACTCCTGCAGTCTGAGCTGAATCGACTATAAAGAGTAGCTTGTGAGCTCTGCAAAATTCACCAACCTCCTTAAGTGGCAAAATCGTTCCGCAGACATTGCTCGCATGCGTCATTACAACAGCTCTTGTGTTTGGCTTGAGGCACTTCTCGAGAGAGTCGAGAATAAGGGAGCCTTCCTTGTCACACTCGGCGCGCGAGAAGCTAAGCCCTTTCTTTTCCAGCTGAACGAGCGGACGCATAACAGCGTTGTGTTCAACCGAAGAGGTGATGATGTGGTCGCCAGGCTTAAAGAGACCCTTGATGACTACATTCAGGCTTTCTGTGACATTCTTTGTGAATACAACATTCTTGCAGTCGTCGCCACCGAACATATCGCAGAGCATCTGTCTTGTGTCGAAAACAAGACCTTCAAGATTGAAGGCCGTCTCGTAAGTTCCGCGGTTGATGTTAGCACCGACGCTGGTCATGTATTCAAATACTGCGGCAGGTACGGATTCCGGCTTAGGGAAGGTCGTAGCTGCGTTATCTAAATATATCTTTTTCATGCTTCAATGATACCATTTATTCATTGCTAAATCATTCTTAAATAGCATTTTCGGTGGGTAAGTTTACTATAGATTTTTTCAATAGTTGAAGTGTCCATATCGAATCGCTCTATTAGACAAAAGTCTGTCAAACCCCTAAACTTAAATTGTATGAATAATACATATACAAATATCACTTATCAAAAGAGAGGTTTATTATGACAAATTCATCAAAGAAAGATAAGCTGATTATCGTCATTGCCGGTCTTATTATCGGCGTGATCGCAGCTTCACTGGTTTACTTCGGTAACCCAAAGAACATGGGATTCTGTATCGCATGTTTCCTTCGTGACACTTCCGGTGCACTTGGACTTCACAGAGCAACTCCTGTTCAGTATATTCGTCCTGAGATTATCGGAATTGTTCTCGGATCACTCCTTTGCGCATTTGCAAAGAAAGAGTTCTCGCCACGCGGTGGTAGCGCTCCTATGACAAGATTCGTCCTCGCATTCTGTGCAATGGTAGGATGTCTCATGTTCCTTGGATGCCCATTCAGAATGGTTCTGAGACTTGCAGGTGGAGACCTGAACGCACTCGTTGGATTCGTTGGATTCGCTGTTGGTATCCTTGTAGGAATCTTCTTCCTTAAGAAGGGATTCTCACTCAAGAGAACTTACAAGCTTTCAACAGGTGAGGGTCTTGTACTTCCTATTATCGAAGTAATTATCTTCGCTCTGCTTGTTACAGCTCCAGCATTCATCTTCTTCTCACCATCAGTAGTAGAAGAAGGAACACCTGGACCTGGAGCAGCTCACGCTGCAATCGCAATTTCACTTGTTGCTGGACTCATTGTTGGAGCACTTGCTCAGAGAACAAGACTCTGCATGGTTGGCGGAATTAGAGATGCTGTACTCTTCAAAGAATCAAGACTCCTTCTTGGATTCCTTTCAATCTTTGTTGCAGCTCTTATCACTAACTATGTTCTTGGAGCAATCACAGGAACTCCTTTCGTAACATGGGGCTTCGAGGCACAGCCTGTAGCTTTCAATGACGGACTTTGGAACTTCCTCGGACTCTTCCTCGTAGGATTTGCTTGCTGTCTCCTCGGTGGATGCCCACTCAGACAGCTCGTTATGTCAGGCGAAGGAAACACTGATTCCGCAGTTGTAGTTATTGGTCTTATGATCGGCGCAGCATTCTGCCACAACTTCGGACTTGCTTCAAGCGGTGAGGGCCCAACAGACTATGGTAAGATCGCAGTTATCATCTGCATTTGTATCGTAGCAATTATCGGATGCATGAACACTTTCGGAAAGAAAGCAGAATAATTTGACGGAGGGACTTGAAATGATTGATGCAAGAGGTTTATCATGTCCACAGCCGGTAATCATGGTTGCAGATGCCATGAAGAGCGGCGAGGCTAGCTACACAGTAAAGGTTGATGCAGTAACTCCTAAGGAGAACGTAACTCGTTATGCTGAGAGCCACGGATACAGGGTATCTGTTGAGGAAGCAGACGGCGAGTTCACACTGACACTCACCAAATAATTAAGCCGGAAAGGATAATATGACATACATTGCCACATTCTTCTCGCATTTCGGTGCCATTCGTTACCAGAAGCTTTGCAAGGAAAAAGGCTATCCATCAACTGCGATGCCTGTTCCGCGCAATCTCAGCAGTAGCTGTGGAACCTGCGTTAAATACGAAGCTGACGAAGTCTTATATGACCCAGGGCATGACGAAATAGAGCAGATAGTACTTTGTACTGAATCCGGCTATGAGCTTTTATTCAAAGCTGAAAATAGTTAAAATAACACTTTTTTCACATAAGAGGTTTGCTGATCAAAAGGCAGACCTCTTGTTGTATTGTGCGGTAAAATGTAATAAAATTAACAGGATATTATGTGCTTTTACAGCTAACGAGGTCGGCAGATGAAAAAGAACAAAAGACTCGGTGTTTTAATAGAGGAATTCACAGCTAACCCTTCTATGCTTTTCGATTCAAAGCATTTTTGCGACAAGTTCGACATAGCGAAATCAAGCCTGAGCGAGGATATCAAGCTTATCGACGAGATTTTTAGGGATAACGGAAGCGGGCGAATTGAAAGCATTCCGGGAGTAGGCGGAGGAATCAGATACATTCCAGATATTTCTCCTGAAAGAATCAGGGAACTCCAAGATGAAATGTGCCGTCTTCTGTCGGATCCGTCACGAATACTCGGCGGTGGTTTTTTATATACATCGGATATTCTGTATGACGGAAAGCTGATGAACGATACCGCGAGGTTCTTTGCGGGAAGATACAGCAAGCTTAATGCGGATTATGTTGTTACAGTCGAGACAAAGGGAATACCGCTTGCAGCGCAGACAGCAAGACTTCTGAATATCCCGCTTGTCGTAATAAGAAGAGAGGCAATGTATTCTGAGGGCTCGACCGTTAGCATCAACTATTTTTCTGGCTCTTCGGACAGAATTCAGAAGATGTCGCTTGCAAAGAGGGCTGTAAAACCAGGAAGCAAGGCCATAGTCATCGATGACTTCATGCGTGGCGGAGGAAGCGCCAAAGGCATCATTGAAGTTCTATCTGAATTCGACGTAGAGACAGTTGCGGTCGGTGTTGCCATAGTCTCAGCAAAGCCAGAAAAGAAGAAAATCGGCGAATATACATCAATAGTACTGCTTGATGGCATTGACGAAGAAGGCAAGATAATCAATGTCAGAGCCAATGAGGATATCTTGAATGAAGTAGATTTTTAGAATATAATAATTTGTTGGAAATACATGGGCTGTTCTTTCAGCGGACATCGAATGCAACAGCCGATTTTGTATAAAATTATTTAATGAAGGGAAACAACAAATGCTAAATATTGCTGATTATAAAAGAATTCATTGCCTTGGAATCGGCGGAATCGGGCTATCTGCGGTAGCTGAGATTCTTGCTGATAACGGGCATATTGTGACAGGAACAGACATTAAGCAGTCTGAGGTCACAACACATCTTGAGAGCAAGGGCATTAAGATTTATTACGAGCACAGAGAGGAGAATGTCGACGGCGTTGATGCAATCGTCTATTCTGCCGCTGTTTCTGATGAGAACCCTGAGGTAATAAGAGCGCGTCAGCTCGGAATCCCTCTTTTTTCAAGAGCACAGGTTCTCGGAATGCTGATGGAAGGATATAAGAACAGTGTTGCGATTTGTGGAACACACGGCAAGACTACTGTTACTTCCATGACATCCCTTATCCTGAGAAATGCGGACTATAAGCCAACCATTCTCGTAGGCGGTAACCTTCCGCAGATTCACGGGAATGTTGAAATCGGAGGAGACGAATATTTTGTAACAGAAGCCTGCGAATATATGGACAGCTTTCTTCAGCTCAGACCAAAGATAGGCGTAATTCTCAATATCGATTCGGACCATCTAGATTACTTCAAGGATATGGAGCACATTGTTCGTTCGTTCAGACAATTTGTTGAGCAGATTCCGCAAAACGGCGCGATTATAGCTTACGGAGACAATCCTTTTGTTAAGGACGTTCTCAAGGACCGCGACAATAAGATTACCTACGGATACGCGGAGACTAATGACTTCTACGCTGAGAACATCGTATTCGATGAGATGGGATTCCCTGAATATGATTTTTGCAGAAAGGGCAATAAAATCAGTCACGTTCACCTTAACGTTCCGGGTGAGCACAACGTGCTTAATTCGATGGCGGCCTTCGTGACTGCGCTCTTCCTGAAGGTGGATATAAAGGTAATAGTTCAGACTTTAGCTGAATACAAGGGAACGCATAGGCGCTTTGACTTTACAGGCGTTACGGAGAACGGCGTAAATGTTGTCGATGATTATGCGCACCACCCAACGGAGATTAAGGCAACACTTTCTGCGGCGAAGAATGTCAAGCACAACAAGCTCTGGCTTATTTTCCAGCCACATACATATACAAGGACAAAGGCATTGTTCAATGATTTCGTTGATGCCTTTGCGGACACGGATGTTCTTATCCTCACAGATATTTATGCGGCAAGAGAGAAGGATGTATACGATATCTCTTCGTACAAGCTTATGAATGCCATGAAGGCAAAGCATCCTGACAGAGAGATTTACTATGTTCAGGATTTCGAAGATATCGTTTCATATATCAAGAAAAAAGCACAGCCAGGAGATATGGTGATGACGATGGGTGCCGGCGATGTATACAAGGTCGGTGAGATGTTACTTAAATAAGGAGCAAGCATGGATATTCAGGAATACAGAGATAAAGAGACAAAAAGGCTCGCCTCGAACCGCAAGCGGTTGGAAGAGGGCGTTGATTTCGTCGATATCTATTCGGCATATATCGACGATGAGGTAGTGATTGAGCCAGGTGCTACTATTGCAAATAATGTCACGATTAAGGGTAAGTCGATTATCAGGGCAGGCGCATATATTGGTCAGTCATCTGTAATTAAAGACTCCGAAATCGGTAGCGGAACAAAGGTCGAGGCTTCATATATTTATGAGAGCACGATAGGCGAGAATACAAACGTTGGACCTTTTGCATATCTAAGACCAGGTAGCAAGATCGGAAACGAGTGCAAGGTAGGAGATTTCGTAGAAGTGAAGAATTCAACATTCGGAGACGGAAGCAAGGCTTCGCACCTTACATATATCGGAGACGCGGATGTCGGCCAGCGAGTTAACCTCGGTTGCGGAATAGTATTCGTTAATTATGACGGAGCGAAGAAATACAGATCGACAATAGGCGACGATGCATTCATCGGTTGCAATACCAATATTATTTCTCCTGTTGAGGTCGGCGACGGAGCTTATGTAGCTGCTGGCACAACAATTACAGAGAACGTTCCAGCGGATGCCCTTTGTATAGGAAGATGCCGTCAGACGGTCAAGGAGAACTGGGTAACTAAGCGCAAGATCCTGAAAAAAGATCAGAATAAATAATCAACCAACCAACAAAACAAACAAACAACTAAACAAACAAACAAACAACTAAGACAACCAAGAGATTCAAGAAATCAAATTAACCCATATAACCAAAATTATTTAACTAAACGGAGGCGAAAGAAAAAGTTATGGACGGCACATCCAAGATCAAGCTGTTTGCTTGCAATTCACACCCTGAGCTTGCTAAAGAAATTGCTGAAAAGATAGGAATAGAGCTTAGCGAAGCTACTGTTTCAAAGTTCAGCGATGGAGAAATCAGCGTTAACATTCCTGAATCAGTCAGAGGAGCAGACTGCTATGTAATACAGTCAACAGGAGCTCCTGTAAATGACAATCTTATGGAGCTTTTGATTATGACAGATGCTCTCAAAAGAGCTTCTGCAAAGAGCGTTACCGCAGTAATGCCTTATTACGGATATGCTCGTCAGGATCGCAAGGCAAAGGCAAGAGATCCAATCACAGCAAAGCTTGTTGCTAATCTCATCGTAAAGGCCGGCATTGGAAGGGTAATCACAATGGATCTTCACGCTAATCAGATTCAGGGTTACTTTGATATTCCTGTAGACCATATGCTTGGACAGCCTCTTATCACAGAATACTTCAAGGAGAAGAATCTCGAGGATCTTGTTATAGTTTCACCTGACCACGGAAGTGTTACAAGAGCACGCAATATGGCTAAGCCTCTTAACGCACCTATAGCAATCATTGACAAGAGAAGACCTGAAGCAAATAAGTCGGTTATCATGAACGTAATCGGAGATGTTAAGGGTAAGAATTGCGTAATCATCGACGATATGATCGATACTGCAGGAACAATTTGCAACGCAGCTCAGGCTCTTATGGATCTTGGTGCAAAGAGCGTATATGGTGCGGCAACTCACGCTGTTCTTTCAGGCCCAGCTATCGAAAGAATAGAGAAGAGCGCATTTAAGGAAATGGTGCTTCTCAACACGCTCCCAATTCCAGAAGATAAGATGATTGACAAGTTCACCATCCTGTCAGTTGGACCTATTTTCGCAGAGACAATTAGGAGAGTAAGCACATGTCAGTCAATCAGCTCAATGTTTGACAACTAAGGCGTTTGATATTGTAAGGACATTGCAATAATTAAATAGCAAATCCGAATAAATAGAGGAATAAATAGTATGTATCTGATTGCAGGCCTTGGAAATCCCGGCAAAGAATATGAGAATACAAGACATAATGCGGGCTTCAAGGTTCTTGATGCTCTCGCTTCTGATACGGGAATCGAGATTAAGAAGGCTCGCTTTGAGGGACTTATCGGAACAGGCAAAATTAACGGAGAGAAAGTAATACTCCTTAAGCCACAGACATTTATGAACTTGTCAGGCTCGTCTGTTCGAAAGACTGCAATGTACTATGATATCCCCAAAGAACACGTTATCGTAATTTATGATGATATAGACATTCCTTTTCGCTCTATCAGAATCAGAAAGAGCGGAGGCCCCGGGACGCACAACGGCATGAAGTCCGTTTGCAAGGAACTTGGCATTACTGATTTTCCGAGAATAAGAATCGGCATCGGAAACAACAGCGACAACGACCTGATTGATTATGTTATGGGGAAGATGTCAAAGGACGAGATTAAGCTTCTCGATGAGACCGCAAAGGAAGCGGCGGAAGCTGTTAAGGATATTATTAAGCTCGGAATTGATAATGCCATGACCAAGCACAATATAACATATGATAAATAATTACACGGGAGTAAGCGGCAGCAGGATTGCATATCTTGCTGCTGCTGAACTTAAGAAACGAAAAAAAGCATTGATTGTGGTCTCTTCGGCGCGTGTAGCAGAACGCCTGAAGGAAGACCTTTGTTTTTTTGTGCCGGAAGCTTCTATCAATATTATGCCCGAGGAAGAGGATAGGATCCTCTATGAAGCAAGAAACAAGGATAGCCTTATTCAAAGGATAAAGGGTATCCAACTGTTGCATGAGGATGCAGGCGACGGCAAGCTGTTAGCCTTGATTGCTCCTGTTTCGTCTCTGCTTAAGCCTACGGTATCTGCAAAGCGCTTTGCCGCTTCGGTCAACGATATCGAGGTAGGACAGAGAATAGGCAGTAACGAGCTTAGAAAAGCTCTTGTCCTTTCGGGTTATGCGCCTGCGCCTGTTACGGAATCCGCGGGGGAATTCGCTGTTCGAGGGGGGATTCTTGACGTCTTTGCGCCTTCTTATGACAACCCTCTCAGAATTGAATTTTTCGACGATGAGATAGATTCTATAAGGTTCTTTGACAAGGATACGCAAAGGTCAATCGAGAATTTAAGAAAGATTACAATAGGCCCTGCGGCAGAATTCGTCCCAAGTGAGGCAGAGCTTCAAAGAATTTGCAATGCAGAAGGCTTGGATGAAGCAGTCAAGGAAAGATTAAAGGAAGGAACGGATATTCAGCTCTATTCTGAATATATTGAATATTTCGGCGTCGAGACGACCTTCCTCTGGGAGCATATGACTGACGGCATAGTCATGGTTGCCGATCCAACAAGAGTATTAGATGAAATCCCCGAAAGATACAACAAAGAGGATTTCTACAAGATATATGAGAAGAACACCGTTATCTACACGCCTTTTCCTGAGAACATCAAAGGCGTAGATAAGCTCGACAACATTTACAATATTCGCAGTAGGCAGATTGCCGCGCTTAACGGCAATATGCAAATTTTCGCCAAAGAGGTAGCAAAGTATCTGAAGGAAGGATACAGCGTTACGATAGTAAGCTCATCTTCCGATAGAAGCAAGCGAATAAAGGACTTCCTCATCGACCAAGATATATTCGGCAACATTGAATTTGCTGTCGGAGCGTTGAGCCTTGGTATGGTGTTCGATGACCTGAAGCTGTGCTATTTCACAGAGACAGATATTTTCCCACAGACAAGGAAAAAGCCCCTCAAGAGAAAGAAAAAGTCCTCGAATAATATAAGCTTCTCCGACCTTCACGAGGGCGATTACGTCGTTCACGAGCTTCATGGAATAGGCAGATTCGAGGGAATCAAGCCTATCACGACGGACGGTCAGACAAAGGATTATCTGATGATTCGCTATGCGGGCACGGATGTGCTGTATATTCCGACCGAACAGCTCGATATCATTCAGAAATATATCGGAAGTGGAGGAGAGGCTCCGTCACTTTCGAGACTTTCAGGCGGTGGATGGAAGAAAACAAGGGAACGCGTTAAGAAAGCGATAAATGAGATTGCAGAGGACCTTGTTAAGCTCTATGCAGAAAGAGAAAGAATAGGCGGATATGCTTTTCCTGAGGATTCGATATGGCAGAGGGAGTTCGAGGACAAATTCCCATATACCGAGACAGAGGATCAGCTCAGGGCGATAGAAGAGATTAAAGAGGATATGCAAAAGCCTGTTCCTATGGACAGACTGCTCTGCGGTGACGCTGGCTATGGCAAGACGGAAGTTGCGGCAAGAGCCATTTTCAAGTGCCTTGAGGACGGCAGACAGGCCGCGATTCTGGCACCGACTACCTTGCTTGCTAACCAGCACTTTCACAACCTAAAGGAAAGATTTTCTGATTATCCTTTTGAAATCCAAATGCTTTCGAGATTCAGAAGCCCAAAGCAACAGGAAAAGACAATTTCGGACTTGAAGAAGGGACTTGTGGATTTGGTAATCGGAACTCACAGACTCCTTTCTAAGGATGTTGAATTCAAAAACCTCGGACTTCTTGTAATTGATGAGGAACAGCGCTTCGGCGTTAATCATAAGGAGCAGATCAAAATGATGAGAAAGGACGTTGATGTCCTGACGCTCAGCGCAACGCCAATCCCAAGAACGCTTAATATGTCATTGACGGGCATCAAGGATATAAGCACCATCGAGGAGGCTCCGGCAGACAGATATCCGGTGCAGACATTTGTAACGCCAGAGGATGATGGTGCAATTAAGAAAATTATCGAAAGAGAGCTCGAAAGAGGCGGGCAGGTATTTGTTGTCAACAATGCAATTAACGGCATCGACAAAATAGCAAGGCGAATTCAGGAAAATGTCCCAGACGCAAATGTTGCCGTAGGACATGGCCAGATGTCAGAAGAGGAACTTGAGAATACCATGCTAGATTTTGTCGACGGCAGATACAATGTTCTTGTTGCAACAACAATTATCGAGAACGGAATAGATATTCCTAATGCGAATACCATAATCGTATTGAATGCAGACAGATTCGGCCTGTCTCAGCTCTATCAGCTGAAGGGCAGGGTCGGACGTTCCTCAAGAATTGCCTACGCTTATCTTATGTACAAGCCTGAGAAGGTGCTTACCGAGATTGCTCGTAAAAGGCTTGTCGCTATCCGCGAGTTCACGGAGTTCGGAGCAGGATTCAAGATAGCGATGAAGGATCTCGAACTTAGAGGCGCTGGGAATATTCTCGGCGAGGCTCAAAGCGGACACATTGAGGGAATAGGCTACGAGCTGTATTGCAAGGAAATCGACAGGGCGGTAAGAGCCCTCAAGGGCGAGACAGTAACAGAAGCAAGGGCTGATCTTTCTATTGAGATTATCATTTCGGCAATTATTCCGCCAAGCTATATTGAAGATGAGACTCTCAAGCTTCAGGCTTACAAGAAAATCGCGAGCATAAATGGCCAGGACGATGCGGATGATGTCATAAATGAGCTCATCGACAGATACGGAGATATCCCTGAGGAAACAAATAACCTTATCAAAATTGCAGAGATAAGGGCTCATGCGGAGGAAATCGGAGTAAGCACTATTTCTGAGAAATCCACGCGCTACGAAATTACATTCGGCGAAAGCAACAAGCTGAATCCGTATATGTTAGTTCTTGCCAAAGAGGAATTGGGAGATGCGCTTACAATCGCAAGCGGTATAAGACCAAGGCTTATGCTGTACACCGGAAACAAGTTGTCGCTTTCCTCACTGCTTGCACTAATGCGCTTGCTCAGATATAATCAAGAGGTTAAGGAAATACAGAAAGGAGAACAATAATATGCTCTTCGAGAAAATCGGACTGATAGATGAGAACTTCGATTATCGTGAGAATATGTATGTCGGAGTTTCAGGTGAAAGAATTGTATATATAGGAAGCGATGAGCCTGAGCCTGAGATCAAGGACAATCTTGGAGAAAGCTATGACGGCAAGGGCAAGGTGCTTATGCCTGCCTTTGTAAATGCTCACGGACATTCGCCTATGTCTCTTCTTCGCGGTTATGGTGAGAATCTTCCGCTCGAGAGGTGGCTCTATGATCTTGTTTTTCCTTTCGAGGCAAAGCTATATAACAAAGCCGTTTACTGGGCACAACTGCTTAGCATGGCTGAGTCGATTAGATACGGAATAGTATCAACAAGCGACATGTATTTTTTCGTCGATGATATGATACGCGCAGTCGTAACAAGCGGTTCCAAAGCAAATGTAGCAAGGTCTGTTACTGCAAATGGATGCAAGCCTTCAGAGAATCCTGCAATCAAGGAACAGCGCGATTCAATCATCATGTATCACGGCTTCGATGACGGAAGAATTCTTATAGATAGCTCGATTCATGCTGAATATACCAACGATGATGCAACTGTTGCTGAAATAGTAGAGCTTGCACACAAATACGATGTAGGCATGCATGTGCATGTAAGCGAAACAGCAAAGGAAGTAGAGGACTGTAAGCAGAGGCATAATGGCTTAAGCCCAGTCGAATACTTTAGCAAGATGGGAGCCTTCGATGGAAGGGCACTTGCGGCACACTGCGTCCATGTAAGCGACGAGGATATCAGAATTCTCAAGGAGAAGAAGGTCGATGTCGCAACCAACCCAATAAGCAATCTCAAGTTGGTAAGCGGAATCTGCCCAACAACCAAGCTTCTTGAGAACGGAATTAACCTCTGCGTGGGTACTGACAGTTCAACAAGCAATAATAGCCTTGATTATTTTGAAGAGCTCAAGATGTTCGCTCTCCTCGCAAAATTCTCAAGCAACGATGCTTCTGCAATGACACCTAAGCAGGCCCTATATTGTGGAACAAGGGCAGGCGCACTTGCACAGGGCCGTAAGGATTGCGGGCTTATCAAGGAAGGATATAAGGCTGACCTCATCGTAGTCGATACGGAAGTGCCTAATCTACAGCCTGTTCATAATATGCTGAATAATCTTGTTTATTCAGCATGCGGTAAGGATGTCGTTCTTACAATGTGCGACGGCAGAATTCTTTACCAAGACGGCGAATATAAGACGATAGATATAGAAAAGGCATATGCCGAGACAGAGAAGGCAAG
>CAVAIH010000012.1:0-21481 GCA_963588675.1 Sphaerochaetaceae bacterium
AAAAAAAGCCTTACGGCTTTTTTTAATTGATTCTGATAGGAAGAACCAGATATTTGTATGTTTCGCCTTTAAGCGGTTTTATTATACATGGACTTACCTGATCTTTGAAATTCATCATAATTTCTTCGTCCTCAATTACCGAAAGAATGTCCTTGAGATATTTAGAATTGAGTCCAATCAGAAGGTTATCTCCTTCTTTAATAATTTCAATCTTCTCTTCAATATTTCCTTCATCAGATAAAGAATTAATTGTGATGATATCATCTTCGATTTCAAATTTAATCAGATTGTTATTCTGAACCGAAGTAAGAAGTGAAGCTCTATCTATTGATTTAAGAAGATCTTCTCTCTTAATTCTTATATTGATTTCGCCTTCCTTATTAAGGATTCTCTCATAATCAATATATTTTCCAGAGAAAGTATTTATAACAACCTTATTATTATCGAAGTTAAGAACAATCTTCTTATCTATAACTTCTAAGGTCATTGTATCATCTGAATCGTCGCTTATGATCTTGGCTACATCATTTGCAAGCTTAGCCGGAATAACTACATTAACATCATCCTTAGTTGAATCAAGAGCAACATTATAAGTAGCTATTCTGAAAGGATCTACAGCAACCATTTTCATATTTCCATCTTTAATTTCAAGAAGGACGCCTGTGAGTATGCCGTTGAAATCATCAGTAGAAGCCGAGAAAGAAGTTTTTCTAATTAACTTTTTCATGCTTTCCTTAGAAATTCTTATTACATTATTTCCTTCATCAATCTTAACTCTTGGAAATTCATCTGATTTGAAGCAAATAATTTCTGATGTTGATCCGCCACATTTAATTGAAAGCTTGTTCTTTGAATTATCATATTCGAGCATGAGCTCATCTTCTGGAAGCTTACTTATAATGCTTGTAAATAATTTGGCTGGTACAACAAATGAACAATCCTCGCTATTGTCCGCATTTAAGCATGATTCAATAATCATTGTAGTATCTGTTGCGCATAATCTAATCACATTATTATTAACTTCAAAAAGTATGCCTTCGAGAATAGGCGATGTCGTTCTTACAGGAACTGCATGAGAAACATTGTTAAGTGCCTTATTAAGATCATTTCTACTGCAATATATTTTCATTGAACAACTCCTTTTTTCTTATATATATAATATAGTAGTGGTAGTAGAGGGTGTTGATAATATGGAAAAGTCTCTAACGCCCTCAAATTAAAAGCTTTTTCATAGAAAAAATCGTTGATAACTATGTTGATAAGTATATGGATAAAATGTTAATAAATTTTTCTATTTATTCTTCATAGTCAATTTAGAATTGATAGTAGCTATATCATTAGCGAGCTTCTCATCATATTTAAGCATCTCATTTATCTTATCAACGGCATGAATTACCGTCGCATAATGCCTATTTCCAAAGAGCTTACCAATCTTAGCAAGAGAAACATCGGTATTTTCTCGGCAAAGATACATTGCAACCTGTCTTGGAAGCGCAATTTCAGCATTTCTCTTAGGAGAATCAATATCATCAAGCTTAATCTTATAATAGCTTGCAACAGTGCTTCTTATTCTCTCCGGCGCAACGGCCTGTTCCGTATTCGAAATAATATCTTTAAGAACTGTTTTTGCATAATCCACAGTAATTGGCTCTCCAAGAAGATTTGAAAAACCAACAACTCTGTTAAAAGCGCCTTCGAGCTCTCTTATATTATCTGTAATTTGCTCGGCAATCAGACAGCATACCTGGTAGGTCTCGTCGGTAAGATTAAGATTCTGCTTCTCGGCAAGATTCTTAAGAATAGCAACTCTTGTCTCGTAATCAGGAGGCTGAATATTAGCAATCATATTCCAAGAGAACCTTGATCTTAATCTGTCTTCAATACCGTTAAGACTGCTTGGTGGGCAATCCGCAGTAATAACTATCTGCTTATTATTTGAATACAAATGTTCAAATGTATAGAAAAATTCTTCCTGTGTAGATTCCTTACCTTCAAGAAATTGAATATCATCTATCAGAAGAACATCAACCTTACGGAATTTATTTTCAAATTTCTTTGCGGACTTATCAGCAAGAGCCTTTATAAATTCATCCATGAACATCTCAGAACTTACATAAAGAACATTCAAAGATGGATTGATTGTTGAAATATGAACACCTATAGCCTGCATCAGGTGAGTCTTACCAAGACCAGATCCTCCGTAAATAAAAAGAGGATTGAAAGCTTCTCCAGGAGATTCGGCTACTGCAACAGATGCAGCATGAGCGTACATATTTGATTTACCTACTATAAAATTCTCGAAATTATAGCGTGGATTAAAGAGTTTCTCTGTTGGCTTCTGCTTCTCACCGATTTTCTTAGAAGGAGAAGTCTTGTGTTCAATATAATCAGCGCTTGTCTTAATAACTATTCTATAAGGACTGCCATTTACAGACATGCCAAGAATGTTGTCAAAAGTTTTCTGAATCAAAGGGAAATAATTATCCTTTATCCAATTGACAACGAGTTCCTGTTCCGTCTCAATATAAATAATACCTGTTTCTTTGTCGAGCTTTCTCAGAGAAAGAGGGCAAATCCAGGTATTGAAACTTACAGGTGTAAGATTTGCTTTCATTGAGGAAGTGAAGCCTTCCCATATCTTGTTATTATCCAAAACGCCTCTCCTTAAGTTATGCACATATAATACACGCCTTTTTCAACAATTTCAAACGACAGAAACATTGAAAAAATCAATTTGTTGAGGCTACAAAAATAAAGTTATGCACATATTGTTGAAAAAGTTGTTAATATCTTTCTAAAAACACAACATCTTGTGTATAAGTATATTTTTGAAAAATTTACGAGGAAATTATAAAATTTCATTAAGATAAATATGGAATGGGATATAATCGTATTATATAGAAAAGAAATAAGCAAAGATAAATATACTTATCTAATAGCTCGCGATTATTAGATATAAATTGCGATAATTCAAGATGATATTTGGGAAGGAGAAAAAATTATGCCAGGAATAGAATATTACGCACCAAGTAGAGTTCTCTTCGGACAAGGAGTTGAAACTCAGGTTGGAAAAATGCTTACAGACTACGGAGCAAAGAAGGTTCTGATTCACTTCGGAACAGGCTCTGTCAGAAAAAGCGGTCTTCTTGACAGTGTAGAGGAAGAACTTAAGAAAGCCGGCATAGAATATATAGAGCTTGGCGGAGTAGTTCCTAACCCAAGGCTCAGCCTCGTTCGCAAGGGAATCAAGATATGCAAAGATGAGAAAGTTGATTTCATACTCGCAGTCGGTGGTGGCTCTGTAATAGATAGCGCAAAGGCTATAGGCTACGGCTCTGCATCAGAGGGTGATGTGTGGGATTTCTATTGTGGAAAAAGAAAAGTACAAGCAACTCTTCCTGTCGGAGTTATCCTCACACTTTCCGCAACGGGCTCGGAGATGAGCGACTCCTCGGTTATCACAAATGACGAGAACGAGATCATTTACAAGAGAGGAGTTAACACTCCTTATGGCAGAGTTAAATTCTCGCTTCTTGCGCCTAATCTCACATATACTGTTTCGGCATACCAGACGGCGTCGGGCTCTGTCGATATTATGATGCATACATTAGAAAGGTATTTCCATAAAGGATACGCCCTTGATCTTACCGACGAGATTTCCTTTGTTATATTGAAGACTGTTATGAAGTATGCGCCTATTGCCATAGACCATCCTGATGATTACGACGCAAGAGCTAATCTGATGTGGGCAGGAACCCTTTCGCATAACGGACTCACAAATGCTTGTAATTCAAATAGAGGAGACTGGGCCTGTCATCAGATTGAGCACGAGCTCTCTGCGGAATTTGACGTTGCACACGGCGCAGGCCTTGCATCTATTTGGGGCTCATGGGCAAGATTTGTTCTTAATACAGATGTAAAAAGATTTGCGAAGCTCGGCAGGGCGCTCTTCGGTTTCGACTGGGACGAGAATACAGACGACAAGACATCCGAGAGAATTGCCCTTGATACAATAGAGGGAATGGAAGACTTCTTTATTAGTATAGGAATGCCTATCGGTCTTAAAGGACTCGGCCTTGACTTCGATGAGTCGGCTTGCGAGAAAGCAGCTCTTGGCGTGACCTTCGGAGACGCAAGAACAGTCGGAGATTTCGTCGTGCTTACAAGCAAGGAAATCAAAGAAATTTATATGATGGCTAAAGACAAATAATAAGAAGAAAATCAAACACGAATCAAACAAAAGGTCAATAAAGAGGAAAGAATGCAAGAAAAGCCTCATTTATTGACTTTTTGTTACTAAGAGAATACAATATTTAGGCTTATGTGCTTATTGAATTTAGGAAGCACCACAAAGTCGCAATTCGGCGGCTGGCCGAACCGCAATCCGGCGGTTTGAAAGAAAATTTTTTTATAGAAGAAAGAAAAGGAGAATAAGTAATGAAAAGAACTTATCAACCAAAGAAGAGACAGCGTCTCAAGGAGCACGGATTCAGAAAGAGAATGGCAACAGCAAACGGACGCAAGGTTCTTAAGAGAAGAAGAGCAAGAGGAAGAAAGAGCCTCTCAGCATAGTGAGGTCGCATAGTGAGAAAGAGTTATAAGCTCACATTAAGACAACAGAAACACTTCGATAACGTCTATAAGCACGGCAAATCGAAGGGCAGCCGGAATTTAGTTCTGCTGTACAGGAAGAACGGACTTGAATATTCGCGCATAGCTTATGTTGCGAGCAAGAAAGTCGGAAATAGCGTACAGCGAAACAGAGCGCGTCGTCTGATGAGGGAGGCCTACAGAACAATGAATGGCAGAATCTCTCCGGGCTACGATGTGATTATGGTTGCAAGACAGCAGATTAATGGAACGAAATGCAATGAAGTCCAGAAATCTTTGTATGGAGTATTAAGGGCAGAAGAGCTCTTGGAGAAACTATGATTAAAACTGTGTTGAAATTTATTGGAACAATTCTAGGTAAGATTATAATCGGACTTATTAGGGTATATCAGCTCTGTATATCGCCTTTGTTTCCTGCGACTTGCAGGTTCTATCCGACTTGCAGTACGTATTTCATACAGGCTGTAAGAAAATACGGACCAATCAAAGGCTCATATCTTGGTATAAAGAGAATACTGAGATGCCACCCGGGTAACCCCGGCGGATACGATCCGGTACCTTAATAAGTAGATTAAGTAAGGAGTAATATGGGAATTTTTGCAAAACCCCTTGGTTACATTCTTTTCTGGATTTACAAGCTCGTTGGAAATTACGGTATTTCACTGATAATTCTGACAGTGCTCGTTAAGTTCCTGCTCTATCCTCTCTACAGAAAGCAGGTTAAGTCAACTGCTGACATGTCGGATATCGCAGAGAAGTCCAAGGTAATTCAGGAAAGATACGCTAACGACAAAGAAAAAATGAATGAGGCAATGCAAGACCTCTACGCTAAAGAGGGCTTCAACCCTATGAGCGGATGTCTTCCAATGCTTATTCAGTTCCCTATCATTATGGGACTGTTCGCACTTCTCAGAAATCCAATTCTTTACATGCCTGAATCAGCAGGATCAACGATGATCATGGCTGCACATGAGTCCTTCCTTTGGATAGACGACCTCGCACAGCCTGACCTGTGGATTCTGCCAATCATCGCTGGAGTATCGACATATTTCTCATTTGCCATGAACTCAGCTATGATGAACATGGGCGGACCTCAGGCAAATGCAAAGTCAATGAATTTGATTATGAAGTACGTATTCCCTCTCAGTATTCTTTGGCTTGCACGTTCATACCCTGCAGGTCTTGCTATTTACTGGGCAGGCGGTCAGATGCTCCAGATCATCTTCAACATCCGCATCAACAAACTGCGTGAGCAGATGAGAAAAGAGAAAGAGCATAAGCAAATCGTAAAGAAGGCCGAGAAGGAGCTCGAGAAGAAGAAGAGAGCTCATATGGTTAAGGTGAAAGGAAAAGTAAGTTAATGAGATCATCAGAAAAATGGGGCGTCGATGTCGATACCGCTGTTGATCTTGCTCTTAAAGAGCTGAAGCTTACCAAAGACGAGGTAGAGGTCGAAGTACTCGAGGAATCATCAAGCGGTTTTCTCGGTATCGGCTCTAAGCTTGCAAAGGTCAGAGTAACAGAGAAGGAATCATTAAAGAATAATTCTGACAAGAGTAAGACTAAGGCAACATTCGACGAAATCGATGCAATTCTCGCAAGCCTTCCTGAGAACTCAGCACAAGCACTTCCTGATGAAGTAAGAAAAAATTACGACAAATTTGAAGCTGAGGAGCGCGAGGACGCTCAGGCAAGAGCTAAAGAGAAGAGAAAAGAAAGAAAAGAGAAATACAAAGAGAAGAAATCTTCAAGAAAAGAGGAAAGCCTCATTATGGAAGACGTTCTTCTCGACGAGGTAAAGGGACTTCCTGCTGTGGAGAACCATCCTATCGAAACCTTCCTTTCGGAAATGGCAGAGAAGATGGGAATAGAACTTAGCTTCGCAGTTAAGGCAAGCGACGAGCTTGTTTTCGTAGAAATCACGGGCAAGGATACCGGAACGATCATCGGAAAAAGAGGACAGACTCTCGATGCGGTGCAGTGCCTTGCAAGTTATGTGGTAAATAAGGACGGCGGTAAATATACAAGAGTTATAATTGATGCCGAGAATTACAGGGAAAAAAGAGAGAAGACTCTTATCGCCCTGGCACAGCGCCTTGCTGGAAAGGTGGAGCGCACGAAGCGCAGTGTAACTCTCGAGCCAATGAATCCTTACGAGAGAAAGGTAATTCATACAGCTCTGCAGAACCATCCAAAGGTTAAGACAAGAAGCGAAGGCAAGGACCCTTACAGAAAAGTTATAATAGAGCTTAAATAACAAGCGCGACAAGAGGCATTCGAAATCCGGATGCCTCTTTCTTTCTTAGGGAATTTATAAATCGGAAAATCGAAATTTGCGGAGGGCTCTTGACGATGCCTTCTGTTTCTTCGCCGCTTAGCGAGGCATGTGTTGCTAGAACTCTTTGAGGGCGCTTGTGATTCTTCATTGCCTAGCGCGACTAAATGCTATTTGAGGGATCTTTGGGGACGTCTGTGCTTAGCGATTGGCCGAGGCTTGCCCCTCGGACAGAGCTTAGCATCAGCTACGTCACCAACGAAGCGAGAGCGTGCCATCAAATAGCGTTTAGCCGTGCTTTTGTTACGTCATCAACAAGCGCCACGTATCTTCCAGCAACACCTGCCTCGTATTTTGTCGAAAAACAGCAAGGCATGTCGAAAAAGGTCGAAAATCTTCGATTTGACGCATTTTATTTTTTCACAATATATTGTGTCAAAACTTGCGAAAAAACGCCTTATATGGTAAAATAAAGCCACAAAATGGTTCTGAGGCCAGAAATTTTTTTGCCTAATTTTTGGAAAAAGCTTGAAGAGAGCTTGATAAGAGGCTTGAAGTGAGCTTGATAAGAGGCTTGAGAAAAGCCAGAGAGATGTTTGAGAGAGGCCGAAATTGAACCTGAAAGGATCTATATAATGAGTGATAACAAACAATACGGAGCGGAACAAATCCAGGTGCTCGAGGGTCTGCAACCTGTCAGACTAAGACCGGGTATGTATATCGGAAGCACCGGACCTGCGGGACTTCATCACCTCGTATATGAGATAGTAGACAACTCTGTCGATGAAGCTCTTGCTGGATACTGCAAGCACATTCAGGTTGCTATCGAGCCTGATAATTCGATCACCGTTCAGGACGATGGTCGAGGAATGCCAGTAGACATTCACCCTAAGATGGGAGTTCCTGCAGTTCAGGTAATTCATACCCAGCTTCATGCAGGCGGTAAATTCGGAGGCGGAGGATACAAGGTATCCGGTGGTCTTCACGGTGTAGGTGCGTCAGTTGTTAACGCTCTTTCGACACATATGATTGTAGAAGTCAAAAGAGACGGCAAGCTCTACCAGCAGGAATACTGGGCAGGCGAGAAAGTTTCTGAGCTTAAGGTGCTCGGAGACGCAAGAGGAACGGGCTCAAAGACACAGTTCTGGCCGGACCCTACGATTTTCGACGAGACCGTCTACGACTATGACACTTTGCAGAGAAGAATGCGCGAAATGGCCTTCCTAAACAAAGGCCTTGCCATCAGCATCGAAGACAAGCGCGAAGGAAAAAAGAAAAAGGAGAAATTCTGCTACGAAGGCGGAATCAAGGAGTTCGTTGGTTTCCTGAACACCAACAAGGAACCAATCAACCCTACCATTTTCTATTTTGAGGCAAAGAAGCCTGGATATGAAGTTGAAGTAGCTCTTCAGTACACTGACCGCTACAGCGACCTCATACTTTCGTATGCAAATAATATCAACACAACAGAGGGCGGTTTCCACCTTATCGGTTTCAAGACTGCGCTCACAAGGACAATCAACGATTATGCCCGCAAGAATAAATACCTCAAGGACAACGATGAATCGCTTCAGGGCGACGATGTAAGAGAGGGACTTACGGCTATAGTAAGTGTTAAGCTTACAAATCCGCAGTTCGAGGGACAGACGAAGGCCAAGCTCGGAAATTCCGAGGTAAAGGGCTTTGTTGAGACAAATGTCGGCGAACAGCTCGGCTTCTTCCTTGAGGAGAATCCTAAGCAGGCAAGAATTATCGTCGACAAATGTCTGCGCGCTCAAAGGGCGAGAGAGGCAGCAAGGAAAGCCAAGGAAATTACAAGAAAGACGTCTGTTCTTGAGACCACTTCTCTTCCAGGCAAGCTCAAGGACTGCTCGGAAAAAGACCCTTCGCTTTGCGAGATTTTCCTCGTCGAGGGAGATTCCGCGGGCGGAAGCGCACAGCAGGGTCGTGACCGTAAGCGCCAGGCTATACTTCCGTTGAGAGGTAAGATTCTGAATGTAGAGAAGGCAAGACTCGACAGGGTTCTGGGCTCAGACGAAATCAAGAATATGATTACAGCTTTCGGATGCAATGTCGGCAAGGACTTCGATATAGATAAGCTGAGATATGACAAGATTATCATCATGACCGATGCCGATGTCGACGGAGCGCATATCAGAACACTGCTTCTGACTTTCTTTTACAGATTCATGCCGGCCCTCATCGAAGAAGGACATGTATATGCGGCACAGCCACCTCTTTTCAGAGTTAAGAGAGGAAAGGATATTTGGTATACATACTCAGACGCCGAGCAGGACGCTCTCCTTACAAAGCTCAGAGAAGAGAAGGCCAACAGCAAGATCGAAATCCAAAGATATAAGGGCCTTGGAGAGATGGACTACAATCAGCTCTGGGAGACAACAATGGATTACAACACGAGAACTCTCGTAAGAATTACAGTTGATGACGCAGCTGCAGCAGACGAGATTTTCACAACACTGATGGGCGATAAGGTTCCGCCTCGCAGGGCTTTCATAGAAGAGAATGCTAAATATGTTAAGAACCTCGACATCTAGGGAAGGAGGAAGCAATGTCAGAAATACTTGATAACAGCAAAATTATCGAACACGATTTGTACGACGAAATGAAGACTTCGTATATAGATTATGCGATGTCGGTAATCGTAAGTCGTGCGCTTCCGGATGTCAGGGACGGACTTAAGCCTGTTCACAGAAGAATACTTTACGGAATGCATGAGCTCGGCGTAACGCCGGACAAGCCACATAAGAAGTCGGCTCGTATCGTCGGAGAAGTAATGGGTAAGTACCACCCACACGGAGACTCCTCGATTTACGATGCCATGGTCAAGCTCGCACAGGATTTTTCAACAAGATATATGCTTGTTGACGGACACGGTAACTTCGGTTCGGTCGACGGAGACGGCGCTGCTGCCATGAGATATACAGAGGCGAGAATGTCGCCTTTCTCACTGCAGATGGTAAGAGACCTCGACAAGGACACCGTCGACTTCATGGAGAACTTCGACGGAGAGGAGAAGGAGCCTGTTGTTCTGCCTTCAAGAGTTCCTAACCTTTTGATTAACGGCTCTAACGGTATCGCCGTTGGTATGGCAACATCAATTCCTCCACACAACCTCGGAGAGACCATCGACGCCTGCGTTGAGATGATTGATAATCCGAATTGCACCATTGAGGACCTTATCAAGATAATCAAAGGACCGGATTTTCCAACAGGAGCCATGATTCTCGGCAAGAATGCCGCAAGAGAGGCATACCTCACAGGACAGGGCAAGGTAAATGTTCGCTCGGTATGTGAGATTGAAGAGAGCGTTCGTGGTAAAACCAAGATAGTAGTAACAGAGATTCCATACCAGGTTAACAAGGCAAGGCTCATCGAATCCATGGCTGACCTTGTTCGTAGCAAGAAAATTGACGGAATCACCGCAATCAGAGACGAATCCAGCCGTGAGGGAACGAGAATCGTAATCGAGCTCAAGAAGGAAGTTAACCCTAACGTGGTTCTCAACAGACTTTATAAGCACACACAGCTTCAGACAAGCTGTAGCATGATTATGCTTGCACTTGTTAACGGCGAGCCTAAGATTCTGAACTTGTATCAGATTCTCGATGAATACCTCAAGCACCAGAAGGAAGTTGTTACAAGGCGTACAAGATTTGACCTTGCCAAGGCTGAGGCAAGAGCTCATATTCTGGAAGGTCTTCTTATCGCGCTTGATAATATCGACGAAATCATCAAGACAATTAGATCGGCATACAACGATGCTAAGGAGAAGCTGATGGTTCGCTTCAAGCTCTCCGAAGTACAGGCTCAGGCAATACTCGATATGAGACTTGCGAGATTGCAAGGTCTCGAAAGAGAGAAGCTCGAGGCTGAATACAAGGAAATTCTTGAGAAAATCGCTTACTACAAGGAAATTCTTGCAGACGAGCGCAAGCTCATGAGAGTAATCAAAAATGAGATGCTCGAGATTAAGAGCAAGTGGGCTGACCCACGAAGAACTAAGATCGTTGCAGACGATGGCGAGCTCGATGAAGAGGCTCTCATCGATGAAGAGGACGTTGCAATCACGCTGACACACCTCGGATATGTAAAAAGAGTTCCGGAGAACACGTACAAAGCGCAGAGAAGAGGCGGAAAGGGAATCGTAGGTCTCACGACAAGAGAGAATGATTTTGTCAAAGACCTCATCATAACATCAACCCACGATTATCTGATGTTCTTCACCGATTTGGGCAGAGTATACCAGATTAAGGCATACCAGATTCCTGAGGCTTCAAGGACAGCAAAGGGAACACCTGTTATCAACTTCCTCAACCTGAATTCTGGTGAGAGAGTAACCGCTGTAATTCCAATCAAGAGCTTCGATACAGACGAAGAACTCATTATGGTTACAAAGATGGGAACTATCAAGAAGACTCCGCTCAAGGAATTCGACACCAACAGAAAGGCCGGACTCATTGCCATCAATTTGAAGGACGGAGACAAGCTCATCAGCGTCGCACAGTCATCAGCTAACGAGACAGTCTACGTTGTCACAAAGCAAGGCAAGGCAATCGCCTTCAGCGAGGCGGATGTACGCTCCATGGGCAGAAATGCAGGAGGAGTTAGAGCAATCAGTCTCGAGAAGGACGATGAAGTCGTTTCGATGGAGCTCGATATCGATAAGGCTCGCAAAATGCTTGTAATTACAGAGAATGGCTTCGGAAAGAGAACGCCTCTTGATGAATACAGACTGCAGGCAAGAGGTGGAAAGGGTGTTGCAACCTATGACAAGACCAAATTCGGAAAGACGGGAATGCTTGTAGGAGCAACGCTTGTAAGTGACGAGGACGAGATTATGATCATCAACTCAGATGGCGTAATCATCAGAATCAGAGCAGGCGAGATTACCAAGTCCGGAAGAACAACGCAGGGAGTTAAGATAATGAAGGTCGAAAAAGGCAAGAAGATCGTATCCTTTGCGAAGGTTATAGACGAGGAAAACGCCACTAAGCCTATAGAAAAAACCAGCAAAAAGCCAGAGAACGAACAGCTGACACTGCTGTAAATTGTGGATGCTTTTCTGCTCGAATTGAAGGGTAAAGCGAGGGAAAAACGCCCTCCAAGACCCTTATGACGAAGCACGAAGTGTGAAAACTATCTGAAGAAATGCCTGAGAATTTGATTTTCTCAGGCATTTGTTATATCATTTCAACTGCTTAGCTTTAGCTAATAAGGATTCAGCTACAGCTAGAAAGGAAGCGGTAACAACTGATAATGACTAAAACAATAAGCAGAACGATTAGCAAGCCACTAAGCAAGGCCCTTATAATAGCACTGCTTGCTTGCTTTATCATGATACCGACAAGTGTGGAAACACATGCTGACGTGCTCGACGAGCCATCAACATATTCAATTGTCGGATATAGAGACGGAATGTGCGTGCTTTCGGCATGCGTATATATGATAAGAAGATCCCTTATCATGATGGGATCAAGTGCATGGGACCAGGTAACCCTCGAGTCCGCACGCAAGGTAATGACCACCAACGGCGTAGAATACATGAAATGGAATTTTACATATACCGTTGACGGCGTTACATTTACGATTAAGAGCGGTAACCACACAAGAGATTCGCTGATCAACTACCTCGCAAGCCACCCAGAAGGCATGGTAGTTCACAACGGAAGCCACGCAATTCTTGCGACATCCTATGACGGAAACTTCCACTGCGTAGATTCCGCGAACTGGGGAGCAGGAATACAGAACTACGGCTCATCAATGTCATACGACCACGGCTCTTGCTGGTATATAGCGTCTGTAAGCGGTGTGCCAAAGAGCGCTGGCTATGAAGAAACAGACGAGAACGGCAACAGAATTTATGTAAAAAACGGTGAGCGCGTAACGGGCTTCTATGATTTGTCCTTTGACGGCAACAAGACAAGCATTCCTGTTTACTACAACGAAAACGGAGAAATGCAACTTGGCTGGTTCACGGTAGACGGCAACACCTACTATGCAAACGAAATCTCTGGAGAGATTCAGAAGAATTGCGAGCTCAACATCGATGGCAAGTGGTACTTTTTCGACGAGGAGGGTGTCAGAAAGACCGGATATGTGATTTTCTCGGATAAAGAAAGCTACTATGACGAGGAGGACGGCCACCTCATCAACACTTGGGTAAAGGGCGTAGACGAGAAAACGCAGGAGGTAATCCCTGACGGTGGCGCAACGCTGAAAGGCACAGACAAGAGCGTCGACGGATCTATCTCGTTCAAGCTTCCAGCTTGGAAGAACAACAAGCTCGGCTTGGTATAGCAATAAGCCCAGCTTAATAAAGTGCCAAGTTCGCTTGATATAGCAAATTAAATAATAATTACGATTGCAGGTTGTGAAAGCAACCTGCTTTTTTTCGGCGCGCCTGCAGACAGAAGATACCAAGCCGAGTTGCGACAAGAAAATGAGGCCCACCCGCGACCAGGGCGAGACCGGAGCGATGGGAAGAAGCGCGCCTGCAGACAGAAGATAATTGCGTATGCGCATAGATTTATGATAGTATAAAAATGTATAAATAGATGAAATTGAAGATTTGGTTCGCAAATTCATTATCCACAACAACATAATTAAATACTAAAGAAGAGCTAAATAAAGATTTCAAAATACTGAAAACTGAAAACTAAACACCAAACACAAAATACTGAAAACATACAAAATTCAGACGAAAGGAATCCTGGTTGAGGCAAATGACAGACACCGTAGATATTGGCAGAAACAAAATACACGATGAAAGCACACTAGAACAGGAATCAATACCTATGACATATGAGGAAATAGAACGCGCTCTGCAGATGGCTACCGAGCAAGCAGAGGTTATCAGTGCGCTTTCCACAATTTATACAACCATCATGGAAGCCAACCTTCTGACACACGGCTTTAAGATTATTCAGACCGCTTCACCTATGCGCACCGTCGTAGGAGGCAAGGATGAGGGCAACTTCGATGAAGCAATGGAAGATGTTCTTAAATTCTATATGCATCCAGAAGAGATAGACAGGATGCGTGAATTTATCGACCTGTCGACACTCTCAGCTCGCTTCGGCAGTGAAACAACGCTGGTGACAGAATATAAGGCGGCTTACGGCAAGTGGTTCGAGTCAAGGTTCATTGCCAACAAGCGCGACGAGGCGGGGCATGTCACATCCGCCATCTATGCCGCAAGGGACATCACAGAAGAAAAAGAGAAGGAACTGCATTACAGAGAACAGCTGAAAGAACAGCTGGCAGTCATGGACGCTCTGGCACACAACTTCAAGAATGCTTTTCTTGTAGACATGCAGGCGAATACAGCAAAGATCCTCAAATTAGAAGATGAGAATACGGGGCATTGCTTCGACGAAGTGATGAATATCGAATTTGAATATGAGCCGTTTTTGAAAGACTGGGTCAAGGAAAAGGTACACCAAGACGACCAAGAGGCCCTGCTACACTCCCTGAGTATCGCTAATCTGCGAGAAGTTTTTGCAAAGCAGAAGGAACTTACTGGTAACTACCGCAGAGTCATAGGCGATCAATATCTTTATTACCAGTTCACGGCCATTCTCTCTGAGGATGGAGTTCATCTTATCGTGGGATTTCAGAATGTCGACTCCATCGTTCGCGCGCATCTTGAGGAAGAGAGGAAACAGCGTGAGAAGGAACTGGCATATCAGGATCAGCTCAAAGAGCAGTTGATGATATCAAATACACTGGCACACAACTTCAAGAACGCCTATCTTCTGAATCTTGAAAAAGAGACAATGAAGGTACTGAAGCTTGAAGCCAACGTTATAGACCTCAGCAGTGAGGAAGCCAATCGCGAACTTCCGTTTGATTCTTTCCTTGCTTATTGGGTCAACAATATAGTGCACCCTGATGACAGAGAGCAGATGGGCAAGATTTTCACGGTACAAAATGTCAAGAAACAGCTTCAGGCACAAAGCGAGATTACGGGAAATTACAGGAGTATCACCGACGGCCAGACTCATTACTACCAGTACATTTTGAGCAAGGCAACTGATACGAAGGCAATACTGGGCTTCCAGCTCATCGATGATATTATCAGCGCACAGCTTCGAGAAGAAGAGAAGCGTCACGAGTTGGAGAAGGCATATCAGGCACGACTCAAGTCTGCCGCAGAGGAGGCTGAGAGAGCCAACAAGACCAAGACCGAATTTCTCCTGCGCATGAGCCATGATATCAGAACACCGCTTAATGGTATCCGCGGAATGCTGGATATGGCGGATTTCTATGGCGAAGATCTTGAGAAGGTAAGAGAATGTCGTCGCAAGGTGCGTGAATCTTCGAATGTATTGCTGGAGCTTATCAACGAGGTGCTCGATATGAGCAAGCTCGAGTCCGGCGAGGTGGAGCTTGAGCATGTGCCATTTGACCTTAACCACGTGGCGTACGAGGTCTTTGTGGTCGTTGAAAAAATGGCTGACGAGCTGGACATCGAGATCATCGAGGACAGCGACGTGCAGCATCCGAGACTTATCGGAAGCCCGATACATTTCAAGCGCTTGCTTTTGAATATCCTGGGCAATGCCATCAAGTACAACCATCCGCACGGCAAGGTCTATATCAGCTGTTATGAGACTTCGTTTGACGGAAAGACCGCAGTGATTGAGAGTGTGATTCGGGATACCGGCATAGGCATGAGCGAGGAATTCCAGAAGCACCTCTTTGAACCTTTTTCACAGGAAAATTCCTCGGCACGTTCGAAGTACGGTGGCACAGGTCTTGGTCTTTCGATCGCCAAGAGCCTTGTGGAGAAGTTGAATGGTACGATCGAGTGCGAGAGCAAGAAAGACGTCGGCACGACTTTTACCATCAGAATACCTTTCGAGGTGAATTTAGCGAAATACGACGAGTCGGTAGAATCGGACGAGATAGAGGCATCCATCGAGGGAGAGACACTTATCTTGGCTGAGGATAACGACATCAACCTTGAGATTGCACAGTTCATCTTAAACGGAGCTGGCGCAAAGGTCATCGTAGCGAATAACGGAGAGGAAGCTGTCAACGCATTCGAAGCATCAAAGCCTGGCGAAATAGCTGCAATCCTTATGGACCTTATGATGCCTGTGATGGACGGCTACGAGGCAACAAAGCACATCCGCAACATGGAAAGAGACGACGCAAAGGAGATTCCTATCATCGCAATGACCGCAAATGCTTTTGTAGAAGATAGAATCGCGACAAAGAAGGCCGGCATGAATGCGCATATCGCAAAACCACTCGATGCAAGCAAGGTAATTCACATCATTGCAGAGCTTGTGAAGGCGCGCAGAACGGAGAAATAGAAGCTTCAGGTGGCGGTAGGCACCGCTATGAAGCCACTATGAAGTTGGAGATAGTAGATGGATAACGAGAAGAGAAATAGAAAAATCACAAGAACAGGAGCAAAAGCAAGAAAAGGATTCACCTTGGTTGAGCTCCTCATCGTCATAGCTATTATCGTAGCTCTTGTTGCCATAGCTATTCCGTTGTTCTCAGGAAAGCTGGAGAAGGCCAGAGAGGCCACGGACCTTGCCAATGTCCGCGCGGCATATGCCGAAATGATGACAAATGTAATGGAAAATGACGGCAAGGCATCGCACATTACCGTTGAGCTGAACCAGACTATCGAGGACTGGCAGACGAGCCTTCCTATCACAATCGGCGGAGTTACCTATAAAGGCACCGAGACAGCTAACTGGAAAGGAACGCCAGAGAAAGGCGGAGTATGCGTGCTTTCCTACAGCGAAGATGTAGGTGCGATTTTCACATGGAAGAAGCCTTCAGGTGATATCGCTTCTGTTGTAGAGAAGCTCTCAAAGAATTGGAGCCCAAATCGCCAAGACATGGACAATAATAAGGCGTACTTCTCACATGAGACGTTCACAATTGATGGCAAGCAAATCAACGCGAGAATTTACTATGCAGATTCACCTGTGTTCAAGGAAGCCCTTGACTCGTGGACGCTTGAGCCTACGACCTATGAGAACAGCCCATTTTACAATTTGGAATACGACCATAACGCCAATAAGGCTGATGGCTTCGCATATTTTACCTACGGGAAAAACAATTCGATTAAGGAATTTACCTATGTCTGCGAGGATAAAGTCTATCGCACAACCGACGAGGGCAAGACATGGAAGGACATAACGCCTTAAGAAAACGCGGCTATTGCCGCGTTTTTTCGTCTATTGAAACGAGCTCTTCGACGCCGTCGCGAATTGATTGCTCAATACGACAGAAAGCATCCTTCTGCTCGGCTTTGCTCATCTCCTCTATGTGAACAAGCGGATGAACCTTAACTCTGATAGTAACGTCCTTGTGGTATGAATTGTCTATCTCGAAAAGTTTGTATCCACCGTCAAGCGAAATCGGAAGAATTGGAACATTGCCCTTTTGCGCGAATTTGAAGGCGCCATGCTTGAACTCGCCCACTTCACTTTTCTGCGACCTTGTGCCCTCTGGGAAAATCGTAAGAGAGAAGCCTCTTGCAAGATAATCCTCTGCTTCCGAAAGGGCTGCAAGAGCCTGCCTGCCACCGCCTCGCACAAGGAAAATAGACCTTGTATATTCAATTGCTCTAGCGAGAGACTTCCAGCTTCTCCACTCGTCTTTAGCGACGAAGCCAACCTGGAATTTGCGAAATACTGCGAAAATCGCAAGGATGTCCGCAAAGCTCTGGTGATTAGAGTAAATCATCAAAGGGCCTTTCTCCGGAATGTTCTCCTCGCCGATTACCTCATAATGAACTTTTAACTTCTTCGAAAGGCTGTCGGCGAATTCGCTTGTGCACTTAAGAATAAAATCTCTTTCTTCCTCGTCTTTTCCCTCTGAGCGAAGCTCTTCGAACTTAGCGACATTCGCGTTATATTTCTTTATTTCACTTGCTACAGCCAGAACGGCTGGCGCTGTCTTGAAAATATTCATAACTTACCTCAGGTATTTACAAGTATTCTCGAGTAATCTCGATTTTTCTCATGTGTTGACGAACTGAATTATAGCACATTTACAAAAAGAGGCAAACTTGCCCTAAATATACAAAAGTAGTATTATAAGTTGTTAGATTATGTGCCTGATGGACTTCCTCCAGCAGCATACAGGAGACTTCAGGAAGAACAGCAGTATGTTGCATAGGAATTTTGGTGTTTAGCGACTGAACCAATATTGACAAGTCCAGAAGGAGGTCTAACCAATATGGAGATAGCTATTTCGATTTTTATCGGCGCGTGGATTGTTGCCGCAACGTTGATTTCGGTAATTTTATATAAAAAAGACTGTACTGAAATGTCAGATGAGGAAATAGAAAGATGAACAATATCTATTTCTTAGGCATGTGCATTTCTTTAGTGATTTTTGTTGGTATAAGTTGGATAGTAAGCAAAAGAATAAAAGGCGCAGAAGATTTTTATGTAGCGGGCAGAAAAGCTCCGTTATTATTGATATGCGGCTCGATGATTGCGTCCTATACAAGCACAGGAATGTTTATGGGAGATGCAGCAGAGGCGTATGAGGGTGCTTTATCACCAATGCTGATATTTGCTGGAATGCAGTCAGCAGGATATATATTGGGAGCAGTTTGCTTTGGAAGATATCTACGCCGTAGTCGAGCTATGACAATTCCAGAGTTTTTCGGCAAGAGATTTTGCTCAAAGAAAATGCGGATTTTGGCTGCTGTTACAGCCATTATAATGATGACAGTATACCTTTTATCCGTAGTACAAGGCGTTGGAACTCTTATGACTCTTGTTACTGGGGTGGATTATAGTATTTGCATTGTGATTGCACTTGTTGCTTTCACCCTGATAACGGTGGTTTCTGGTTCTCAGGGTGTGTTGATAACGGACACCTTGATGGCAGCTGTATTTACAATATCGATGCTTATATCAGTCGGTTTTATCGCAAATGCGGTCGGAGGTTGGTTTCCTGCAATTAATGAGCTTGTGTCAGGCATTGAAACCAAAGAGTTGTTATCATGGGCTGGTAAGCCTGGTGCATTATACGACAATGGCACAGAGAATTTAATTTGGGGATTTTCCTATGGTATTGTATGGCTTTCTGTTTGTGCGGTTGGACCGTGGCAATCAAGCCGTTATTTGATGGCAAAGGATGAACATACAGTTATAAGATCTGCTCCGATTGCAGCATGTGGAGTTTTTGTCCTAGAATTCTTTGTTTGTATGGCGGCAGTGCTATTGAATACATTGAACCCTACGATTGAAAGCTCCTCGCATATATGGATATGGGCAGCGATGAATGTTGTGCCGACTGCGTTAGGAGTAGTCCTGATGACAGGAGTACTCTCGGCGGGAATTTCATCTGCTACGACATTTTTGTCCCTAATCGGGGCCTCTGTTGCTAACGACATAGTAATAGTTGAAGGCAAGAAGTCAATTCGCTACGGAAGAATTGCAATGGTAGTTGTAAGTGCGATTGTCCTCGTTTGTGCAATAGCAAACCCTCCAGCAATTTTCATCATAATGTTTTTGGGCGGAGCAACTGCGGCAAGTTCGTGGATGCCAGTTGCTTTTGCAAGCATTTTTAGCAAGCGATTAACTAAAACTGGAGCTTTCTGTGGGATGCTTACCGGCATGGTTGGGTGTTTAGCGGCAAATTTAGTACAAAGCTTTGCTGGCATTAAGTTTCCGGCATATCTCGATCCGGCCATAATAGGAATCTTGTGTAACGTATTGGCAATGATTATTGGGTCGTTATGCACAACAGTAACAAACGAGGAAAAAGCAATTCGCCTGTCCCTGTTTGTTGTGCCTGAATCAGAAAAGAATGGTCAAGAGATGAAGAAAACTTTGAAGTTCTTGAAGGTTGGAGGAATTATTGCAGGTTTAACAATGACACTATTGATGCTCGTTTTATGGGCTTTACCTGTTACATCGATTGTTTAGGTGGGAGTATTGAATGGTGGCCCCGTGCTTTACATGGCTGTGGAGTGATAACATTTAAGTCCAGATTATGTAATCGCGGGAAAAAGAAGAAAAGAAAGAAATAGGAACAGAAATATGAGAATTAACAGAGTAACAGACTATTTAGATATAACAGCGGAAAGGCTTCCGAATAAAGTAGCATATCTCGACAGCAATAGAGAGATGACTTTCAAGGAAATGAGAGAGGAAGCCTACAAGATAGCAAGCGCCATCGCAAAGACGGGAAACTTCAAGAAGCCCGTTGGAATTTTTTTGCCACAGGTAGTAGAGACTGTATCGGCAATAATGGGCGTGGCATACAGCGGTAATTTCTATTCAGTTCTTGATGTGGAGATGCCGGCAAGCAGAATCGAGAAGATTCTGGACACCTTCGAGCCAGTAGCAATAATTACAAATAAAGCCAACGAGGAGAAGGCAAAGGCTCTTGAAGGAGATTTCCAGATTATAGTATATGAGGATGCGGTCGCAAAGGAGCTCACAGATAAAGACGCCGAGCTTGTTGACACGACTAAGCAGAAGGTTATAGAGACGGATATTCTCTATGTGCTTTTCACATCGGGCTCGACGGGAGTGCCTAAGGGCGTTGTCCAGCCTCACCGCTCGGTAATAGCACAGCACGAGTGGCTGAGCCCTTGCTTTGGCATAGATGAGACGAGGGTTTTCTGCAACCAGGCGCCTTTCTATTTCGTAATGTCGACCCTTGAGATTTTCCAGTGCATAAAAACAGGTTGTACGGTATGCATTCCGCCAAGAATGGCATTTGCTTTTCCTGGCATGCTTATCGAGTTCATGAACGAGCATCAGGTAGATATCGTATATTGGGTACCGACTCTTCTTTGCTTGCTTGCGAACCTCGGGGCGCTCGAGGAGGAGAAGCTACCGCCAATTAGGACAATCATGCCATCAGGCGAGGTAATGCCTATCAAGCAGATGAATATGTGGCTCGAAAGGTATCCCGATGTTCAGATTGTAAATCAATATGGGCCAACGGAGATGGCGGATATCTGCGCCTACTATATAGTTGACCGCAAATTCAAGGAGACCGAGAGCCTTCCGATTGGAAAGCCAGCATCCTATATGGATATCATGATTCTCGGCGCAGACGATAAGCCCGTCAAGGATGGCGAGGTCGGAGAGCTTTGTGGAAGGGGCCCAAGCCTTGCCTATGGATATTACAAAAATCCAGAGAAAACAGCCGAGGCTTTCGTGCAGAACCCGCTCGTAGATACGTACGAAGAGAAGATTTACCGCTCGGGCGACCTTGTAAAAGTAAATGAACGCGGTGAGATGATCTATGTTACGCGCAAGGATTTCCAGATTAAGCACATGGGACACAGGATTGAGCTTGGAGAAATTGAGACCGCGGCTTCATCTCTTGAGGGCATGGAAAGATCTTGCTGTGTATATGATGATGAGCGCAAGATGATAGTCATGTTCTATACAGGCGGTATCGAGGCCGAGCAAATTATCGAAGGACTCAGAAATCTCGTACCTGAATATATGATTCCTAACAGGATAGAGAAGATGACAGTTCTTCCAACCAACCTTAATGGCAAGATTGACAGAGCGAAGCTGAAGTCATCTTTGAAGTAAGAGATAAATGACCAAGATTGGACAAGCA
>CAVAIH010000013.1:0-19939 GCA_963588675.1 Sphaerochaetaceae bacterium
GGCAAAGTTCATGTCTACTCAAGTCCTGCGTGGTTTTCTAATTTGATTGGCAATTGCGGAGAGAACAAAAAACGCTGGGCCGTGAAGTACCCAGCGCTTGATATTAAATTCTGTGTTGACCGAGATCTCGCCGACGGAGATTTTCGCGTGGAGATCGCGGACGCAGGCGACGCAGACGAGAAAATTAAGTAGCTCGGCGTGTCGAAGTCCGTCGCGAGCTGGCCGATGTTCGTCGCGAGGCGGCCGAATTCGTAGCTCGCCGTGTCGAAGTCCGTCGCGAGCTGCCTGGCTATACCGCTCGGCTGCTCGCTATGAGTTCTGCGGTGTGAGCTGTTCGAGGGCCGAGGCCATCAGCGCCTTGAATGTAAGCACAAGGGCCCCTTTGGTATCCTCGTCAAGATCATGGAAGGTGTCTATTATTCCAAAAATCTTGGCAGGGCTCAAATTCTTGAAATCGTGTATCGTATGGATTTCGTTTTCTGTCAGAATATCGTAGAGGGTATTTGTGAAAACCTCACGCCTTTCAGGTGGCGCCGACTCAAGCCAGTCCTGAATCATCCTATTCATGTAATTTCCACTATATGTAAGCGTCTCTACCGGAACGAATTTCCCGTCCTCAATTTCCCATGAGAAAGCTGAGTGCTGTGAAAAACCACCGACAGCATAACTTTTGATTATCGTTATGTCCGCTTCGCTTTGCAGAAGCATGCCTATGATAGAAGACTGCGGAATGGTTTTGTTGATCTCGATGTGGCTCTCGTCCTGAATCACCCTCAGCCTGCTAAGAACATCTTCGCGAAAACCAGGGCCGTCGTGACTGAAGACCTCGATAATCCGCGAGTGGATTTGCGGGTCGCAACAAAGTGCCGCATAAGCCGCAAGATTTCCTCCCTTCGAGTGCCCACCTATGTATAGGCGCTTTTTTTCACCAGAAGTTCCCGGACCGTAGAAGCGATTGATGTATTCAAAAGCCTCGGTCTGCGAAGGAATTTCGTCCATGAAGGACATGTCGAAGTCCTCCTTCCAGCCGGTCAGAGTGCCGTCCGTTCCTCTGAAGCACACGTAATCTGTGTTCTCGTCTATTTCATAAGTTACGGCAGCGAACTGCTTGCTCTCCTCTTGCGATGTCTCCGCCACGAGATTTTTGATCTTGATATCCCTGAAGCGCTTGCTTCCTGCCGCAGACGCGCAGAAAACCATCTTCTCTTCGTCCTGGATCGGATCGCGGAACTGCAACGCGTCATATTCGTTTCTGTAAAAATCCCTTACCGTGTAATTCGGAGCAAGCCTGTCTATGCCCTCGCTGTCAAGAACAGCCTCCCATCTCGCATAGAAAAGCTCGCACAGCATAAGGCTGTCCACCTCTGTGAGGGGCTCCTCTGCAAAAGTGCTTTGGGTTTTCCTGATGTGTTCGGTTATGTTCATTCTTCGCGCCTCCTTAATTCTTTAGGCCGATTTTATTTGCCTTCAGGCCGGCTTTTTCATTTCGTCTGGCCGGATTCTCTCAATTCTTCAGGCCGGCTTTGACTCAATTCTTCCGGCTGGCTTTTGCAAGCTCTCCGGCCGGCTTTGACTCAATCTTTCAGGCCGGCTTTTTTCTTGCCCTGAAGCCGTCTTTCTAAAAGCTGATCGTATACAGGTCTGCCACCGCAAAGATCAGCAACGACGAAAGCTACGAGCGAAACTACCACCAAGCCGAGCAGGCTTGCGAAGTCCGCTGTCATTTCTGTAATCAATATTATACCAGTCGCAGGCGCCCTGACAACCGCCGAGAAATATCCAGCCATCGCGATTACAACAAAGGATACGATGTATTCCTCCTCGATTCCGATGGTCGCTGTAAGAATTCTCGAGTACAGCCCGCCTGTGATTGCGCCGAGCACAAGAAGCGGAAGGAAAATTCCGCCAGGCGAGCCCGAGCCGAAGGACCCCGTCGAAAAAACAAATTTAACGACAAGGAGCACGGCGAGCGCTCGGAGCCCGTAGGTTCCGTAGCAGATTTCTTTGACGATGTGCGAACCGCTTCCGAGAACAATCGGATAGACGAATATCATAATATATGCTATTGCGAAGGCTATGATCATTCTCGTCAAAGTCGTGTTGAATTTGGCGAAAAGGTCCTGCATCCTGCTGAGCGTTCTGTTGTAAAAAGCGCCGAAGGCGCCGAGCAGTATGCCGAGCAGAACTATTGTCCAGTAGTATTTAAGCGGGAGTCTTGTCACTATGCTGAAATCAAATACAGGTCTGACTCCAAGGATTGAGGCTGCAATGAAGTCGCTTGCCGCGGTGGCGCCCATAGTTGTGATCAGAATTAAGGCATTGAAGCTTCTGCGAAGTTCTTCAAGGGCGAAAATCGCACCGGCAAGCGGCGCACCGAAAGCGGCAGAGAGGCCCGCTCCCGCCCCGCACGTAATCAGCAAACGCTCCTCCGGGAGCGGCCGATGGCCGGCACGGGCCAGCCCCTTGCCGACCATCGCACCGAGCTGAACGCTCGGTCCCTCTCTGCCGAGCGCCAAGCCGCCGCCGATCGCCAGCGCGCAACCCGTAAATTTAGCAATAATAACTCGCCACCAGACCTGATCCTCATTTCCCTCAAGCTCACTTTTGACCTGTGGAATACCAGATCCTGAGCAGTCAGGCTCCCACTTTAGAATCAGACTTACCGCGATAGCAATAGCAAGCAGAATCAAAGCTACTGCAACAGCCCCAAGAAAGCTCTTGCCTGCCACGCCTACGAGAACGTCCCTTAGCTCGTCCGCTTTTATAAGCGCAAGCCTGAACAAAGCAACAAGAAGACCTGTTATCATACCGATAACAAGGCCTTCTGCTAATAATCTGTATTTAGTTAATTTTCCTAACACATTGTTTTCCATGTGTCAATTATATGCCATTTCTAATCCATTTCAAACTAATCTGTGTCAGAACTAATCCGTTCCAAAACTATTCTGCACCAGAACTAATCCATTCCAGAACTAATCTCTTTCTAACTAGCCTGTGCAGAACTTAGCCGAAACTAATTTCCACCTAATCCTAGTTCGAGTACAGGTTGTTGTTCGAAAATTCAGGATTTGAAGTAATGTCAATTCCAAGAGCCTTAACTGCCTGCTCATCCTTGTCAGAAAGAATAGCTGTGCAGTGAGCAACTGCTCCCTCAAGCTTAGGAAGCTCCTTGAGCGCAAGCTCTGCGAATGGATTTGTCGTCTTTGTCAGAGTCAGCGCCATGATAACCTCCTCGAGGTTGAGCGCAGGCTTGCCGTGGAAAACATTCTTCTTAGTGCCCGAAAGCGACTCAATAATTGAAGGTGAAATAATGAGCATTTCGTCTGCTATTCCAGCAAGATGCTTGATTGCATTGAGCACCATTGCAGCTGTTGCAACCATGCCGTGACTGCTTCTTCCTGTGACAATTGTGCCGTCAGGAAGCTCCATTGCTGTAACTACGACGTTCTCGAAGCGCTCAGGATCCTCCTGTCTCTTCTTTTCTGCATAATCCTCTGCGGCCTTAACTGCTGGTCTTGTATACCTGTTAGCTCCAACCTCCTCCATGAGAAGCTTACAACGCTCGAGTACCGACTCATCGATCTTGCCTTTTTTGTACTGAACTTCAGCTATTAAATAGCGCCTTACGATTTCCTGAATTGCGGCCTCTTTGCAGACCTCGTCATCGATGATTGCAAAACCTGCTCTGTTAACGCCCATGTCAGTTGGCGACTTGTATCCCTCGTCGCTTCCTGTGATTTTGCTAAGGATTCTCTTGAGAACCGGGAAAGCCTCGATGTCTCTGTTGTAGTTAACAGCCATCTCGCCGTATGCTTCAAGATGGAAGGAGTCTATCATATTTACATCCTTCAGGTCTGCTGTTGCAGCCTCGTATGCGATGTTAACAGGGTGCTTAAGAGGAATGCTCCAAATTGGGAATGTCTCGAACTTAGCGTAGCGAGCGATGTTTCCTCTCTTGTATTCGTGGTATACCTGCGAAAGCGATGTTGCCAGTTTTCCAGAACCGCCTCCTGGACCTGTGACTACAACAAGAGGCTTGGTAACCTCGATATATGGGTTAGCTCCGTAGCCCTCTTCACTTACGATGGTATCTACATCTGTAGGATAACCCTTTGTGTACATGTGCTTATATGTCTTGATTCCGCGTCTTTCAAGCTTGTTGATGAACGCATTAACGGCAGGTGCGTCCTCGTATCTTGTTACTACAACCGAGTTGATCTCAAGGTCGTAGCTTCTGAACGCGTCAATAAGTCTGAGTACCTCAAGGTCATATGTGATGCCGAAGTCCTGTCTTGTCTTGCTTCTCAGGATGTCGCCTGCATAAATACAGATAATGATTTCGGCCTGATCCTTCATCTTCTGCAGTAGCTTAATCTTTGCGTTCTCATCAAAACCTGGGAGAACTCTCATTGCATGCTTGTCCTGCACAAGCTTGCCTCCGAACTCAAGGTAAAGTCTGCCATTACCACTCTTAATTCTCTCAAGAATGTACTTGGACTGTTCCTCGATATACTTCTCAGCGCTAAAACCTATCTTTTTCATGCAGTATCACCTCCTAATTCGCACGAACATCTATATCTAACTTAGTCCTTCGTGAGAAGAACTTATCAAACTTGATTCTGTAGTCTACACTTATGTTGCCGTTGCCAGCTTCGTCAATCTCGCCAGCAAGCGAATTTGTGTACACCTCAAGATCGTAGCTTGCAACCTGTGGCAGTCTGATCTGTGTGATATTCAGAACTCCCGGTTCAAGCGTCATATCCATGCTCTCCTCTTCAGAATCCCCATAACGAATAATCTGCAGCCTCCCGTCGCCCAACCTAAGCAGGGTTCTTGAATTCTGCAGACCCGCCTCTTCCGATTCGTCATATGCGATGTAAGTCGCGTTTTTCTTCGAATAAAGAGTTCCTTCAGTTATTATTTCGAGAGAGTCTTCAAGCTCGAGAGCCCTCTTGAAGGCCTCCCCGCTCGGTTCGAGAGTCTCGGCATATTGCTTGCTTGTTATTCTAAGTGTGACTTCTTTTTTCATAACTTCGATATTATACTCCCTTTCTCTAAATAAACACAAGAGGAACATATTTTTTTAATATACTTTTTTTAACATATAACCATAGTTTTTTTGTAGGATAAGACAAATATAGAAAAAAGAGGGAAAAAAGAAATGGATAACGAAAAAAACACATCCGGAACCCCCGAGGCAGGCGAGACCCGCGAGACGCAGGTGACCCGCGAGGCTCAAGAGACTGAAGCTAACGAGGCTTACAAGGCGCACGAGGCGCACGAGCAAGTGACGCACGAGACACAAGAGCCTGAAGCTAACGAGGCTTACAAGGCACATGAGGCTCACGAGCAAATGACCCGCGGAGCTCATGAATCTGAGGCTCACGAGAATGAGTCTGAAACCCCCGAGGTAGAATTCGTCCTCGCAAGCAAAGAGGACAGAAGATCACGCGCTAATACGAATACGAGTAAGAATACAGCAGATTCATCGAACTCATCGTACTCATCGTACTCATCGTACTCATCGAACTCTTCAAGTAATCCGCAGGATCCTCAGTCAAAGAGGGAGAAGTATGAGAGAAAGTTGAGAGAGAAAGAAGAGAAAGCTTCTGCTCCAGCGTCGCGCCGATTTGTTGCAATCGTTCTTGTAATTGCAGTTATAGTATCAGGCCTTCTCGGCGCAGGAATTGCGACACTTATTTGCAAGTCCAATAAGACATCTAGCAATCTCAACTACAGCAATCTTGCAGATGCGACCGGAAGCGAATTGAGCGTACAGGAAATCGTAGCATTGAATGAGGATGCCGTTGTTGAGATCAACACCGAAAGCACCTCGCAGAACTATTTCGGTCAGTCCACGATAGTTCAGGGAGCCGGAAGCGGAGTAATCGTTAAAGAGAACGGTTACATCGTAACGAACAACCATGTAATAGACGGAGCAAGCACCATCTCGGTAACATTGCACGACGGCAACAGCTACAGCGCTTCGCTTGTTGGAACAGATTCCGTCTACGATATTGCAGTTCTTAAGATTTCGGCAAGCGGTCTTACGACAGCTACCCTTGGCGACAGTGACGAGCTTCAGGTTGGCGATCTTGCCGTTGCTATAGGTAATCCTCTTGGCAAGCTCGGCGGAACAGCTACCGCAGGAATTATCAGTTCGCTTGAAAGAAGGCTCAACCTCGGAACAACAACGCTTGACCTTCTGCAGACAGACGCAGCAATCAACCCAGGAAATTCCGGCGGTGGACTTTTCAACCAGAAAGGCGAGCTCATCGGTATCGTAGTTGCGAAGAGCACCGGTAGCGACGTTGAAGGACTTGGTTTTGCAATTCCTATAAATAATGTAGCTTCTGTTATTGATGACCTCATCGATGATGGCCAGGTAAGCTCCAAACCAGCGATCGGCATAAGCGTCTATGACGTTGACGATGATTCAAATTCGACCCTCGAGGAAGGCACATACATAGGTCAAGTCGTTGGTACAAAGGCAAAGGAAGCTGGCCTCAAGGAAGGCGACCGCATCATTTCCATTGACGGAAAGGAGATCGAAGATAAGACAGACCTCATATCTCGAGTTCGCAAATACAACGTCGGCGACAAAGTTACGCTCGTCATCGAAAGAGACGGCAGTGAGAAAACAATAGAAACAGAGCTCGAAGAGTCTTCGGCAGTTAGCTAGACCTTTAAAATCGCTCCCCTTTATTAATTAAACAATATATGGAAAAGCTCCCCGTGCGATATGCATCGCTCGGGGAGCTTTCCTATGGCCCTTACGGCCTTAATTTTTTAATCTTCTTGAGTCCTCAATTTTATCTCGTTCTTAATTAAGTCTTAACTGAGATCTTAATCGAGTTCTCAAATTGGTCCTTAATTAATTAGTCCTCGAAAGGTACTACGATTAAGTCCTTTGTGTAGCTGTTAAGAACTTCGCATCCGTCCTCAGTAATAAGAACGAGGTCCTCAATTCTTACGCCAATACCCTCGTCATAGAGGTAAATTCCAGGCTCGATTGAGAAGCACTGACCTGGCTCGATTATTGCATCATTAACTGATGAAACATCGCCCCACTCGTGATCCTCGATTCCGCAGGAATGTCCTGTTCTGTGGGTAAAGTATTCACCGAAGCCCTTTGACTCGATGTAGTTACGGCATGCCAGATCGACATCCATCATTCTGTTGCCAGGCTTTGATGCCTCGATTCCAAGGCGCTGAGCTTCCTTAACAACTTCATATACTTCCCTTGCTCTGTCGCTTACTTCGCCAAGGAAAATTGTTCTTGTCATATCTGAAGCATAATTGTCCTTACGACCACCTATATCCAGAATTACGCAATCGCCTCTTTTTCCGCAAGTGTTGTCGGTAACATGGTGTGGATCTGCTGCGTTCTTTGCATAAGCAGTGATAGGATCGAAGGAAACGTCCTCACATCCGTGCTCTGCATAGAGTCTTCTTACGATCTTGTTTAACTCGTTTTCTGAGAGACCCTTCTGTGCATAAGGGATAAGTTCGTCCATAACCTCATCATTTACCTTTGATGAAATACGAAGAAGCTCTTTCTCCTCCTCGTCCTTAATCTGACGAACCTTATCTACGATTGGAGAACCGTTAACATACTTGCTTCCTCCGCCAAGCTCCATAAGTCTGAGCAGGAAGTGTGAAGGCCATACCTTATCGATTCCGACAGTCTTGTCGCACTCGATATAAGGAAGCATAAGCTCAATACCATCCTCGGTGTCATCATAATATGTGATGTCTACGCCCAGATCTCCCTGCTGTGGGAAAAGCTTGTTAATCATCATATGATGCTTGCCGTTAACATTAAGAATAAGAGCGAGCAGTCTTTCTCCTGGAATAATCCAGTGTCCAGTCAGATAGAAGATAGCAACAGGATCAGAGATGATCATCTGAGGCATATCCTGCTCTTTCATTTTTGCAAGAATTCTTTCTACTCTACCAGTATTCATTTCGTCCTCTTTTCTTTTTCTATAAAAACCTTAACTGCCACGGATTGTGACAGTTAAGGTAATTTCGCAATATGTAAAGTACTTGTCGAACTACTTCTCGTCGTCGCCCTTGAGCATTGCCTCGAACTTCTTTGTGAAGATGAGGAGAACTGCTCCGATAACGAAGATGATGATAGCTGCAACTGTGAAGCTTGGAATGAAGTTCTTAGCCATCCAGTTATACAGAGGTCCATAAGCAAGACCTGCGAAGAAGATGATCAGAGGCCATACACCAAGCAGTGTTCCCAGAAGCTTCTTAGGAGCGTACTCACTGATGAAGGAGTTACCAAGAGGCGAGAAGAGTACTTCGCCGACTGTCATGCAGACTGCAGTCAGGATGATGATCCAAATACCTACAGGCTTTCCTGTGTTCTTGTACATTACAGCGCCGAGTGCCATTGCTGCGATAGCAAGACCGAGGAGCATAATTCCAAGAGCTGTCTTTGTCAGCATTGAAGGGTCACCCTTCTTTGTCTTTGACATCTTAATCCAAAGAGCTGCAAATACAGGGCAAAGGATAATGCAAAGAAGTCCGTTCATTGAGTCGAACCAAGCTGAAGGCATCTCGAATGATCCACCGAGTGTCCAGTCAGCCCATCCGTAACCACCCATTGAAAGTGATCCGAACTCGTAGTATACAGGCATGTATGCAAGATACCAGAAGAGCCAGAATACACCTGACAGGAATGTCAGAAGGATGATAGCTGCAACTCTCTTCTTCTCAACTGTTGTGAGAGGCTTAAGATCCTCTTTCATATCAGCGTTCTCGATATCCTCAGTTCTGTTGTCAACAAGGAAAGGCTTCTTTCCTGCGTCTCCGAGGAATCTCATTCCGAAGATCCACCATACAGCGTCGATCAGCATGAATACAGCGCAGATCATGAACATTGTTCTGTATCCGTTGATGTCTCCGCCTGTTGCGATCAGTGGAAGGAATGTTGTTCCGCAGAAAGAACCGATGTTAACGAAGGAGTACTGAAGGCTGAATGCTGCTGTCAGTGTTTCCTTATCGTTAGCGAACTGTCTTCCGTTGATACCGGAAACATTTCCCTTGAAGAGGCCTGTTCCAAGAGCTACAAGGATTACGCACAGCCATACGCCTGTTGTATCTGTTGCTCTGGAGATAGCAAAGTAACCACCAGCCATCATTACTTCTCCAATTGGAACGAGGATTCTTGGGCTTAACCATCTGTCAGCGATGTATCCACCGATTACAGGTGTGATATAAGTCCAAGCTACGATCTGTGATGAGAAGAATGCGCCCTGTGACTTATCAAGGCCAAGTCCACCCTGTGCTGCTGCGAGCACGATAAAGATTGCGATGCCCCACTTAGCTGCATAGTATGCAAGTCTCTCAAAAGTGAAGGACAGGCAGCATACATAGTAGCCGAATGGGAATTTCTTAAGTTGTTGTAACATGATTGTTCCCTCCTGTTAAATTAAGAAATATTTTTTTATTTTTCATGTCGCGAAATTGCAACATTACTAACTTTGTTTAGCCAGCCAATTATGATTAGCAAGCCTAAGTTTAATTACGACCTTTGAATCGACTATGCGTCGTGTCTGTTGAGCCAGTCGATCAGCACCTTCTTGTATTCTTCAGGCTGTTCTGCGAAGCACATATGTCTTGAATCTGCGAACATGTGCCATTCTGCACCAGGAATATTGTCATACATATCCTTGGCAATGATAGGTGAGCAAAGGTCCTCGGCTCCGTTGAGGATTAAGCAAGGTGTGTCAATGCTCTTTCTCTTTTCCTTATAGTCATAATCGCGGAGTGATCCGGAAGGAGTAAATTCATTATCTCCCCATCCATAAAGGTATGCCTCGCTACCTGACTTCTTAGGTCTTCTCAGGCACTCAGGATCCTTCTCTGTAAATACAGCAGGATTGCAATATCTCTCCATGAATTCAGCGATTGCCTTGTCATAAGCTTCGCCGGAATAATTTCCTGTTCTCTCTGCTTCTGCGATTGCGTCCTGTGTTTCCTTCGAAAGATATTTCATTCTTCTGTGATGCTCAGATGTCCAGATTGCATTGTGTGAAAGTGTGCTGGACATTATGAAGGATTTAACTCCCTTGTGCTCGTAGTCGCATGCATAGATGAAGCACATCATTCCGCCCCATGACTGTCCGAGAATGTGGCACTCGTCAAGGCCAAGGTGTTTTCTCAGCTCTTCAAGCTCGTTCATCCATGTTTCCTTAACCCACAGCTCTGGATGTCCGTCGAGATATGAATTACCGCAACCTATCTGGTCGTACATAATAAGCTGTCTGTCGTCCATATCAGCAACGTCGTCAAGGACCTCAAAATAATTGTGTGTTGAGCCTGGGCCTCCGTGCAGAAGAATAAGTGGTGCCTTGCCGTTATCCTTCTTCTCGCCTACGATTCTGTAATATGTCTGATATCCAAGATATGGCATATAGCCTTCAGTAATCTTTGCCATAATAGCCTCCTAAATCTCTCTTGTATAATGCTTTAACCATTCCTTCTCTTCCTCATCAAGATAAGGTGAGATCATTTCGTATACCTTAGCATGATAGTCGTTCAGAAGCTTCTTGTCTTCTGCTGTCATGATTGAAGGTTCAATCGCATCAAGGTCGAAAGGAACGTATGTAATTGGCTCGAAATACATGAACTGTCCGTATTCGTTCTTTACGCCCTTACGGCAGAGCAGTTCGTTCTCAAGTCTAATTCCGTGTGATCCCTCGATGTAGATTCCTGGCTCGTCTGTGATTACAAGTCCCTCGAAGAAAGGAGCGATCTCGTGCTTACGAACTGTATAACGGAAGCCAACAGGTGCTTCGTGAATGTTCAGAAGATATCCAACGCCGTGTCCTGTTCCGTGGTTAAAGTTCATATTGCGGTCCCAGAAAGGTTTTCTTGCGAGCAGATCAAGGTTAAGACCTACGCAACCCTCGAGGAATTTGGCATTTGCAAGCTGTAAATTGCTGATTGCTACAAGTGAGAAATGCTCCTTGAATTCCTGTGGAACCTCGCCAAGTGCATATGTTCTTGTAATATCTGTTGAGCCCTCGTAGAAGCCTGCTCCTGTATCTGTCAGAAGGAAGCCTCCCTCATGCAGTTCAATATCCGTCTCTGGAGTTGGTGCATAGTGTACGATTGCGCCGTGTGCACCAAATGAAGAGATTGGCTCGAAGCTTGGACGAATGTAATTACCCTGCTCCTTACGGAACTCGTCGAGCTTGTCGGAAGCGCTGATCTCTGTGATCTTGATTTTGCCGATGTTTTCCTTGAGCCACTTCATGAACTTAACGTGAGCTATGCTGTCCTTAATCTGCGCCTTGCGAATGTTAGCAAGCTCTGTCTCGTTCTTCTTTGCCTTCATGTGAATTGAAGGGTTCATCATCTCAACCTTCTTGCAACCTGCAGGAATGTTGTTATAAAGAGCGTAGTTCAATCTGTCTGGGTCAATCAGTACAGTGCTGTCCTCGCTCAGCTTCTTGATGTCCTCGTAAATTGCATTATATGGATGGAATTTAACGCCAGCCTTTGCGAGATCTGCCTTGATCTCATCGCTCAGCTTGTTCTCATCGATATAAAGCTCCATGCTGTCCATTGTGATAAGTCCATAGGAAAGCACAAGTGGGAAGAATTCGATATCGTTTCCTCTGATATTGAGTATCCAGCAAAGATCGTCGATGGTTGTAATCGCGTGGACATCTGCGCCCTTGTCTGCCATCACCTTGCGGATTCTCTGAAGCTTGCTTTCTGTAGTCTCGCCTGTGTACTCGATTCCAAGTGCAAAAGCAGGCTCTTTTGACATCTCTGGTCTATCTGTCCAGATTTCGTCGATAAGGTCAATCTCGTAATTAACCTTTGCGCCCTTTGCCTTTGCAATATTTGCATACTCCTGGCCCTCGCCAACAGAAACAACTCTGCCATCGAATGCGATAGTGTCGCCCTCTTTCAAAGCATCCTCAAGATACTCTTCCAGAGTTGGAACTCCAGGCTCGCCCATCTTCATGAGCTCAACGCCCGTGCCCTTAATCTGTTCTGCGGCCTGAATAAAATAGCGGCCATCCGTCCAGAGTCTTGCTTCAGACATAGTAATGACCGCCGTTCCGGCAGAACCGGAAAAACCTGTAATGTATTTTCTTGCTTTGAAGTACTCACCTACGTACTCGCTCTGGTGGAAGTCTGCAGTCGGAACCACATAGAAATCCACGCCGTTTTCTTTCATCTTGCTTCGTAGTGAAGCTATCCTATCAGCTATGCTCATCTTTACACCCCCTGTTTTAATATAATAACAAGCACTTAAAGTGTTATGCGTTATTGATGTTGCATTATGCTGTAAGCAATACGGTATTGTATTGTTATTTATAATAAGATATTTTACTCCTTGAGGTATGTGAATTCAACGATAATTTCTTAACAAATGTTTATATTTGCCATCATTTGGGGATATGTGAAAGTAATGGTGAACTGCTTTTATAGTAAAAGGGCTGAGCAATTGCCCAACCCTTTGCGTTGTTCGATTCTTGGCTCTTCGTTCTTAATTTTCGAGCCTTTGCACGCTACTCTTTACCCAGCTTCTTGCCGAGCTCAAAGATGAAGTTCTTCAATATGCGGATGTGCTCCTCGCCTTCTTTTCTTGCAAGGTCGGCATCTCCAGCGCTGATTGCCTCCATGATCTTTGTGTGCTGTTCAGCTGTTCCTGGATAAAGCGAGAAATCATCGTAATACAGATATCTGAATCTCAGCGAAAGATCCTGGATATATTTAATCAGCTCCGCAAGAGTATCGTTGTTGCAACAGCCAACAATGTAGTTGTGGAAAGCCTCGTCGAGTTCGATTACAGCCTCCTTGTCTTTTCTCTTTATTGCCTCTGCGTATTTTTCGGTAATTTTTCTAAGCTCAGCCTTCTGCTCGTCTGTGCTTCTTATGCTTGCAAGATAAGCGGTGAAGCCTTCAAGATTCTCTCTTGTTTCGAAAATATCCAGCATATTCTTGATGGAGATCTTTGATACGTAAGCGCCTCTTCTTGGCTCGACCTGGACAAGACCCTCGTCTGCCAGTCTGCTGATGGCCTCCCTGATTGGAGTCCTGCTCACATTCATCTTCTCCGCAAGGTTAATTTCCATCAACCTTGTCTCTGACTGAATTTCGCCTGTAAGTATTTTGTGTTTAAGTTCGAGATATACAAGTTCTTTAAGTGGTTTCTGCACTTTAAGTTGTAAATCCATCCTTTAGACCTCCCTGATTATACCTGTTGTCGAGGGCCATACTCTCCAGCCCTCTTCTATCCAATCCTTATGCTCGCAATCCGCAAGCCATTTGTCCTTGTCTGAATAATATGCCACCATCGTCGGACCGCTTCCGCTCATCAGCACCTTGTCTGCGTTAAGGCAAGCTTCCATCTTAGCCTTCAGCTTGTCCGCCTCATCGTAGCTCTCAAGTGTGTATGCTTCCATCATATTGCCCCAGAGCCCAAGCTTAATTCTCTTGTTCTCCGGCAGTGAATCGATAGCCTCATAGACTTCTTTAGTCGAGACCGCAATCCCCGGATTTGCCATAATGATGTATCTTTCTATAGGCTCTATCGGCTCGACAATCTCGCCAATTCCTTGCATTCGTGCCGAAACGCTTGCCTCGTCTAATCCCGCAAGCCCCGTCAGCACTTTCTCATTCATCCTTGCGTTCATCATTATGCTAAAAGGCACGTCCGCTCCCACAGAGGCTCCTATGTCCATAAGCTCTCTTAGGGAAAGAGGGTTCTCGTATATCGCATTTAGCGCCAGCATTGTAACTGCGGAATTACCGCTTCCGCCTGCGATTCCTGCCGATATAGGAAGCTTCTTGTCGATTATTATCGAAAATTCTCGAAAAGCTTCGGTTCCAGAGTCGGTCGGTCTCGCCGAGTTCTTCGAGTTCTTCGAGTTCTGGGAAGGCGCGTTTCCTTTCGGATTCGAGAACGGCTCAGCTCCTTTCGAGCCCGTCGCATTCAGAAAAGCCTTCGCGCCTTTGATGGCGAGGTTGTCCTCGCTTGGCTCAAGGCCCTTCGCATTCATGAAAAGATGAATAAGGCTCCTGGCACTGATACGGCCGCTGTTATCGCTGAAGTTACTGCCACAGCTACATTCTATGTGCGGGAAATCGCAGTCTGCTCGGCCCACTTCAACTCTTACTAAATCGCAAAGGCCTATTCCCTGCATCACAGAATCTATATCATGATAGCCGTCTGCTCTCCTGCCTATAATGTCCAAGGACAGATTGATCTTGGCATGAGCCTTGATTTCGATAGCCTGCATCACTACTTTTCTCTACTCTTATCTATTATTTCTTCTTTGCCTTTGGCTTCTTCTGGGCTTGAGCCTTCTTTGCAGCCTTTGCCTCAGCGGTACTCTTCTTAACATTTTCCTCTGTCTCGAGAAGAGCCTTTGGCTTTTTTACCTTATATACATTGTTGAGAACCTTTGCGCACTCGATTTTCTCGTGAGGTGCATCGTCCTCGGTCTTCTTTTTCTTCTTTGCGAGCTTCTCCTGTCTCTTAGCTTCCTCAGCCATAACCTCTTCAAGAGTCTTGCCCGTTCTCTTTGCTTCTCTGTAAGGATTGAAAACTTCTTTATTAGCAGTCTCTTCCTTCTTCTTATTCGCTTCGTCCTTAGTCTGCTTGAGAGAAAGTACCATGATTCCGCCGAACATTACGACCATCATTACCATGTTAACGATGTTGTTAACTCTCTGGTTGTATGTCTTGAAGCTGACTTTTGTCTCCTCGCCAAGTGTATTGCCGTTATCGTCTGTGAATCCTGGCTTGATAACAAGAGTATATGTCTCGCTGGCAGATACTGTGCTTGCCTTTCCGCTCGTTGCAACTACGAGAACCATTCCGTCCTCATCATCGCTGTAAAGGGTCTTTGTCTTAATTTTCTTGCCCTTTGAATCTACGATCTTGATTGCCTTTGCATTTGCCTCGCGTGTTGCCTCGTCCGTGAAAGTTCCGTTGAAGTACATCTTTACACCGACATTCTCGATGGATGTGTTCTTCTGTCCGTCTTCAGGATAGGACTTCTCAAGTACAAGATCACCTGAGCCTGCAAAGCAGAAAGCTGAGCTTGCCAGTACCATTACAGCTGTTAAAACAGCGATTAATCCCTTTCTTCTCATTACTCTATAATTCCTCTCGTTTTTACTTGTTGCGCTTAAGCGCATCTTTATGCAGACGCATCTCTCTGAAAAAATTCGACAGCAAGCTACCGCATTCTTCCCCGAGTATGCCTGTATTGACTGTAATTCTATGGTTGAGCCTTTCGTTGCTCGCGATATTGAAAATCGTTCCGCAGGCTCCGTTCTTAGGATCCATGGCGCCGATGTTCAACTCGTCAATTCTCGCAAGAACCATCGAACCCGCACACATCGCACAGGGTTCAAGCGTTACATACAGCTCGCAACCGATAAGCCATTTGCCGAGCTTCTTCTCCGCCTCTTCAATCGCAAGCATTTCCGCATGCGCCGACGACGAGTGATTAGTCTCAACAAGATTGTGTGCCCTTGCTATTATTTCGCCATTTTTTACGATGATTGCGCCGACCGGAACCTCTCCTATCTGCGCCGCCTTCTTCGCCTCAGCGATGGCCTCTCGCATAAATAACTCTTTTTCCATAGCCTTCAAATATTACCACATTCTATGTATCTGTTCAAGAACAATCGGATTTCTCGTATGCAAAATTCAAAGTGCATTCTTGGTCTTGCCGAGATTAAATTTTCTTGTCCTTCAAGTTCTATTTCAAGTGCTCTTGTATATCCCGACCAGACAGTCCGAGCGCCTGCTGATTCTCCCTGAATTCGAGCATTGCGCGGAAAACATACAGGTCCTCTGGTGTTGTAACCTTGATGTTGCCCTTGTTGCCTTCGATGAGGTGAACGGTTCTTCCGAGGCTTCTCATCAGGGTGCAGGTGTCGATGATTCCCTCGTATCCAGGATTCTCCTTGCGGACGAGAACGTGCGCGTCATAGACATCTCCCAGCTTGAAGACCTGTGGCGCAACCACGCGGAAAATTGTTTTTCTGTCGTGAACATCCTCGACGATATCTCCGTCACTGCTCGTAACGGCTGTCTCCACGAAAGTGTTGCAAGTAACCGCAGAGCCTTTCTCCTTGGCAAGGGCTATCGCATTCTTAATGGTATCCTGAGTTACGCATGGCCTTACTCCGTCATGAATCAGGACTATATTGTCTGCGCCCTCTTCATCGTAAGCGCACTTCACTCCGTTAAATATGGAATCCTGGCCTGTCTCTCCGCCAGGAACGATTTTCTTGACCTTGCTGATGACATATCTTCTGACCAGTCTGTCGAGCTTGTCTATGCAGTCAGCCTTGCATGCGATGTATATTGCGTCTATGCTATCGCATTCCTCGAAAACTTCGAGCGTATGAATGATTATAGGCTTGCCCTCGACCTCGATGAACTGCTTAGGAATTCCCGAGCCCATTCGACGGCCACTTCCACCCGCGAAAATCACAGCTATATTTTTCATTTCAAAAACCTCTCTACAACCTTTGCGGAAGCATCTCCCGTGTAATCTCCGTAATTATCTTTAACAAATTGCTTTGTTTTCTCTATCTCGTAGTCTTTCTCCTCGAGGGCGCGCATCAGCTCCTCAAAGCTGTCGCAGACTTTTCCAGGAGCGCATTCTGCCACGCCTCTGTGAACGCCCCTAGTCAGCTCGTAGACCTCGCGGTCCGGCGTAAAGAAAACGCAGGCGCCCCCTGTCAGCGCGTATTCATAATAATTCGACGAATAATCCGTAATAAGAACGTCCGTCACATAATAGAGTTCGTTGATGTTTTCTGTGCTTCCAACCTGCATAATCCGATCCGCGTATTCCGCTGGAATCTCGGCCTCTTCTTTCACAAAAGGATGCATCTTAAAGACCCATACGCTGTCTGTGTCCTCGCACATCTTGTAAATGGCGGAAAGGTCGAGCCACGAATAGTCGTAGTATGCTTCCTTCTGCTCCGAGCCTCTGTATGTAGGTGCAAAAAGTATAAGTCTCTTGTTCGCAGTATTCGGGTATTTGTCCGCAAAGGCTTCTCTTACATTCTTCTGTCTTTCTTCATCGAGGAAGCCGTCCATTCTTGGCATTCCAAGAGGCAGGCAAGCTTCCTTCTCTATGCCGAAGACCTCCGAGAAAACATCCTGAAGATGCTCTGATCCGACTACGGCATTTGTATGCTGCTTGTGGCAGGATTTCTGCGGAAAAGGACTTCCTTCCTTGCCGAATCTCGCATATCCTACGGCTTTGAAGCCTTCTCCTGCGTGCCATACCTGTATCAGCTTGGTTCTCTGCCCGAGCTTGAAAAATCCAAAGATTGGCGCGTAATCATCCACGAAGATGATGTCCTGCTTGGCAAGCAAGGTCGTCGTCTTGAACCAGCTTGGTGCGTCGCCGAGGGTCTGGTGCTTTCCGACTTTCTTTCTGAATGAATAGCTAATGTGGTATTCCTTGTCCAAGCCCTGCTTCTTGATTTCGTCGTCTATCGCCTTGAGGTTGCCCCAGAGATAGTCGTGTGTCTCGCTCATCAGAAGGACGTTCTTTCCTGTCTTGGGGGTCAGCGCGTCGACCGTATGATACCAAGCGGAAATTCCCTTGATTGCTCCCGCCATCGCAAAACGCTTGAGCTTGTCTTTTCCTTCGCGGACTTCCTTGACATAGCGACGCTTCTTCCATTTCTTGTTTTCTTCCATGAAGAAGCTGTCCATATATATCTCAAGGGTCTGCTCGTCTGCTGTCTCAATTCCGAAACTGACGGTATATGCCATTTGGTTCTCGGCATATCTGAAAATTCTCGTAAGCTCGTCGGTCCTTCTTGCAAGTTCGTTTGTCACAGCAATCCTCTCCGTGCCGGCTTCGCCTTTGAGGACGAAATACCATCTTCCGTTCTCTAGGAATTCTCTATCCGAAACGCAGGCCATATTGATGCAAAGGGAATATCCTGCGTCGGTCTCCTTTGTCTCAAGAGGAATTTCTATATTTGCGGTCTCGTTTCTGACAGCACAAAGAGCGCCCTTCGCCGAGCTTTCGATGTCAATATGAAGGAAAATTCTTTCCCACTCGATGTGAGTTATTCGCGCCCTTGAAAGACCTTTGTTATCTGCCATAACAGCCGAACTCCTCCTGTGCATAATTATTGTAAATCATACCACTTTTGCACTATAATATCAATGTTAGCAGTACGCGGTAGAGGCGTGTTGACAACGCGCAAAAGTGAGTATCAGCAGTGCGCTAAGATGCGTGTTGGCAACATGCGAGGGTGTATATCGACCGCACGCGGATGTGTGTATCGCAAGCACGCGGAGGTGTGTATCAGAGGCGTGCGGATGTGTGTATCGCAAGCGGGCGGATGTACGGATCGCAAGCATGCGGACGGGCGTGTGTCGAGCGCATGCGGAGAGGCGTGTCGCCAAAAGAAGGCGGGCGCGCAAGGGGAGTCAAATGGAGAAACTTATTAAGGTCGGAATTGCGGGGCTCAATGGCATCTATGCCGTCATGAAGCTCTTCCCACAGCAGAAGAAAGTAGTAATTCTAAGCAGAGAAAGCGACACGCCTTCTTTGGATATTTGCATGCTCAGGGATAAGATCGAAGATCTTCATCCCGACTACTCTGTTGTAATCCTTTGCAAGTTGTTCAAGGCAAGCGACCCAGTTAGCAGGAAGCTCGCGTACGGCTTTCACGTTCTTCGGCAGATGGGGGAGCTTGCCACCGCTCAGATTGCCGTGCTCGATACTTATTGCATTCCGGCAAGTCTTCTCAAGCACCGCAAGAATCTGCTTATCGTTCAGATGTGGCACTCCATCGGCACGATGAAAAAATTCGGTTACAGCATCCTGGACAAGCCCGAGGGCAGTTCCTCTAAAATCGCCCACCTCATGCACATGCACGAGGGATACGATTATATTTTTTCGGCAGGAGAGGGATATCGCGAGCACCTCGCGCAGGGCTTCAATTATCCTCTTGAAAAAATCGTCGTTATGCCGCTCCCAAGGGTCGAGGCTCTCAAGGACAAGGCTCGTGCCGAAGCTACGAGAAAGAAGATTTTCGAGAAATACCCAAGCCTTAATTGCGGAAAATCCGAGAATTCAGGAAATCTCGAGAATTCCGAAGCTTCCAGAAATTCTGGAAATTCCAGGAAATTTAACATTGTATATGTCCCAACTTTCCGAAAGGGAGAGGATGAGGCCACCTTAACTGCTATCAAAGAACTTATCGATGCCGTTGATTATGACAAGTACAATCTTGTGATCAAGGCTCATCCTCTGACCGAGCTTTCGGGGCTCGATGACAGCAGGGCTATCATCGACAAGGAATTCAGCTCCTTTGATATGCTCTTTGCTTCAGATATTGTAATCGGCGATTATTCGTGCATCATGTACGAGGCGGCCATACTCGGAAAGCCTCTTTATTTCTACGACTATGACTACGATGAATATATGTCTACCCGCGATATATATATGGATTATATGGCAGAGGTTCCTGGCCCTGTCTGCTATGATGCGCTTTCTCTCATGGAAGAAATAAAAAAGCCAAGCTACGACTATGCGAAGCTTGACTCCTTCCTTCGTAAATATGTATATGTCGACTCCGAGCACGAGACTCAGGACATGGTTGAATTTCTATTTAATCAGCTTTCTTCGAAGCAGTCTTCATGATGATTGGCGCAAGGGCTATGAAGTACATGAAGATGTGGATTTTCTCGACTGGATAAATAGCCCTTTCAAGATTCGACATTACTCCGAACGCCATTACGGCAAGCGGAACGAAAATCCAGCTATTATCTTTTCTTTTCCTATCGAAGATGTATTTGAAAGAATATATTGCAGAATATATTGCTACAAAAGCGTAGAGCAGGCCCGCCATTATTCCGCTTCGATATCCTATCTCAAGATAAGTGTTATGCGCGCTTACC
>CAVAIH010000014.1:0-19429 GCA_963588675.1 Sphaerochaetaceae bacterium
CTTGCCGAGCTTGCTGGTCTTGCGCTCGAGCTTGTCGAACCTGCCGAGCCTGTAGACCTTGGCGAACTTGCTGGCCTTGGCGTCCCCATCATGCTTGCCGATATATCTGCATCCACGCCTGCCAGTCTGACAACCGCAGTCTCAAGAAGAATTCTCGGTCTGTCAGAATATCTTCCAGCATTTATATACTCTGAGATGAGCCTTATGGCCTTCTCAATGTGCCCGATATCAATCTGCTGAGCCTGCGATCTTATCCTTTCGATATTCTCCTCAGACGCGCTGATAATCTTCTCGGCCTTGCTCACGTACTTGGTAATCATGAGCTTTCTATAATGCTCAAGCCAGTCGCTTAAGAGAACCTTTGAATCCTTGCCGTCTGACACGGCAGAGTTGATATCCGTAAGAGCTCTGCCTATTTCTCCTGAATATACAGCGTCTGTGAGTTCTAAGAAAAATTCCTCTCCAGCACTACCGATATATTCAAGCACCAGGTTTCTGTCTATATTTGCGTCGCCTGCCGCCATGCACTGCTCAAGTATGCTAAGCGCGTCTCTAACCGACCCGTCGGCCTTGCCTGCTATCGTGACGAGGGCGTCCCTTGTAACGCCGACGCCTTTTTTCTGGCAAATTTTCTCCATACCTTCGATGAGGTCGTCCTCGCTTACCCTCTTGAAGTTGAGCTCCATGCACCTTGAGCGGATGGTTGCTCTAACCTTCTGCGGATCAGTTGTTGCGAGTATGAAAATCGCATATTCAGGAGGCTCCTCGAGGGTCTTAAGAAAAGCATTCTCCGCTCCCGTCGAGAGCATGTGCACCTCGTCTATGATAAAAACCTTGTATTTCCCGATAGTTGGCGGATATTTGACAAGATCTATGATCGCTCTCAAATCATCTACTCCGTTGTTTGAAGCAGCGTCAAGCTCTATTACATCTACAAATTTGCCGTCCTTTATGGCCTTGCAGTTCGCGCACTCTCCGCAAGGAATTACTGCCGTATCATCACCACCTGCATTTGCAACTGCATTATCAGCATTTAAGCAGTTGAGTGCTTTTGCAAGAATTCTCGCGGTACTGGTCTTTCCGGTTCCATGCGTTCCCGCAAAAAGATATGCCTGGCTTACCGTACCTGACTTAATCTGATTCTTAAGAATTCGGACAATTTGCTTCTGTCCAATTATGTCTTCGAATATCTCCGGCCTTTCAGCTCTATATAATGCAGGTTGCATATCTTCCTTCGGTTTCCTCCTATATAAAATAAATGCCCTTGGACATCTTGCAGCACGCAGAGGCTTGGCTGCGGCACATGTTGCTAACCGCTTATTGCTGCTTCCTCTCGGACCTGACAAGGTTCACAGCGCCCCATTGCGCAGGACCCCTACGCACTGCAAGCCGCCCAAAGGCATTTCATATTATATCACATTATTTATTTGAATAACAAGGACAGAGGACCCTCCGCAGAAGGTCCTCTATTTGGTGATTTTATACAAGCTCAAGAAAAACTTCTTCAGCGTTGTCCCCCTGTCTTGGTCCAAGCTTGAGAATTCTTGTATATCCGCCGTTACGCTCCTGATATGTAGGTGCGATTTCTTCAAAAAGCTTAGTTACAACATCCTCATCAAAGATGTATGCGAGAACCTGTCTTCTTGCGTGAAGATCGCCACGCTTAGCAAGTGTGATCATCTTGTCTGCGATGCGTCTTGCTTCCTTAGCTCTGCACTCTGTTGTTGTAATTCTTCCTTCTCTGAAAAGATCGGTTACAAGGTTTCTCAGCATTGACTTTCTGTGAGCAGAATTTCTGCCCAGCTTTCTATAACCTTTCATCAATCTACTCCTTCCGATTAAATATCTTCACTTGGCTTAAGGGAGAATCCCATATCAGCCAATTTCGTCTTTATCTCTTTAAGCGACGTCTGTCCGAGATTTCTTACATGCATCATGTCTGCCTCGGTGCGCTGTGTGAGTTCTTCTACTGTGTTGATTGAAGCTCTCTTCAAGCAGTTGTACGAACGAACTGACAGTTCAAGCTCTTCGATTTGCATAACCAGAGCCTTGTCCTTGCGGTCCTCGTCCTTTTCAATCATAAATCTCATCTCATTAACATCAGATCCCAGTCCGATGAAGAGGTCAAGGTGCTCCTGAATAATCTTTGCACCAATTGACATTCCTTCTTCCGGAGCAATTGAACCATCAGTCCAAATTTCAAGAATGAGTCTGTCATAATCCGTTACCTGGCCAACTCTTGTATTCTCAACAGTGAAGTTAACCTTCTTAACAGGTGTGAAGATTGAATCTACAGGGATAGTTGCAATAGGTGTCAGCTCTGTCTTGTTCTGCTCTGCAGGTACATATCCCTTACCTGTTGCAATGTTCATCTCCATTACGAGAGTTGCATTTTCTGCAAGTGTAGCGATATGCAGGTCCTCGTTGATGATCTTTGTATCAGCATCAACGATGATGTCTGCGGCAGTAACTTCCTTAGGACCAACAGCATTTATAATTGCTCTCTTATCCTCGTCACCATCAACCTTAACAGCAAGTCTCTTAAGGTTAAGAATGATCTCTGTTACGTCTTCTTTCACACCTGGGATAGTTGAGAATTCGTGCAGAATTCCGTCAATCTTTACAGATGTAATAGCGGCACCTGGAAGTGAGCTGAGAAGGATTCTTCTCATACAATTACCAAGAGTAGTTCCATATCCTCTTTCGAGAGGCTCGACAACGAATTTTCCGTAGTGATTTTTTTCATCGATTTCCTTAGTGATTGTCGGTTTAATAATCTCGATCATCTCATCCTCCTAATCCATATTAACGAAATAACAAATTGAATCGCTTTTGCAAGCGTAGCGTTATTATCTGGAATAAAACTCGACGATATAGTGCTCTTCGATTGGAAGATCTATATCTCCACGAGCAGGAGTTCTTGTGATCTTACCCTCAAACTTATCGAGATTGAGCTCAATCCACTCAGGAGTAGTGATTATCATGTCCTTAAGCTCCTTGAACTTAGGAGATGACTGTGATTTCTGCTTAACGCTTACAACGTCTCCAGCCTTGAGTTCCATTGAAGGGATGTTAGCCTTCTTGCCGTTTACCAGGAAGTGTCCGTGGGTAACGAGCTGTCTTGCTTCTTTTCTTGTTGCAGCGAATCCCATTCTGAAAACAACGTTGTCGAATCTGCTCTCAAGCATAATAAGCAGGTTCTCACCAGCACCGCCGGCTCTCTTTGAAGCCTTCTCGAACAGGTTGCGGAACTGAGTTTCCTGAAGTCCATAAAGGAACTTAACCTTCTGCTTCTCGTTCAGCTGAATACCATATTCTGACTTCTTCTTACGGCTTACTGCCGGATGTCTATTTGACTTCTTGTTGTATCCCATGTACGCTGGCTCAATGCCAAGAGCTCTTGCTCTCTTCAGTACAGGTTCTGTATTTCTTGCCATATGTAGTTACTCCTCCTTCCGATTAGACTCTTCTCTTCTTAGGTGGCCTGCAGCCATTGTGAGGGATTGGCGTAATGTCCTTAATCATTGTTACCTGAAGACCAGCTGTCTGCAGTGCTCTGATAGCAGCTTCTCTTCCGGAACCTGGACCCTTTACATATACCTCTACTGACTTAAGACCGTGCTCCATTGCAGCCTTAGCAGCAACTTCTGCAGCACTTGCAGCGGCAAAAGGTGTGGACTTTCTTGATCCTCTGAAACCATTTGAGCCTGCTGATGACCAGCTAAGTGCATTTCCGTCCATATCGGTTAATGTAACCAGTGTGTTGTTAAAGGTGGATTGGATATGAGCCTGGCCACGTTCAACATTCTTGCGTTCTCTTTTCTTCTTTCTAACGACTTTCTTCTGTGCCATGTTCTATACCTCCTCCCTTACTTCTTCTTTCCAGCCAGACGCTTAGGACCCTTGCGAGTTCTTGCGTTGGTCTTTGTCTTCTGTCCTCTAACTGGGAGACCTCTTCTGTGACGGATACCTCTGTAGCTACCAATCTCCATGAGTCTCTTGATGTTGAGTGACACTTCTCTTCTAAGATCACCTTCTACCATCAGGTTGTCATCGTTCTCGATTACTCTTCTGATCTTTCCGGCATCTTCTTCTGTCAGATCCTTAACTCTGATGTCTGGATTAACTCCAGCCTTGGCGAGGACATCTCTTGATGTCTTCAGACCGATTCCATAGATATAAGTCAAACCATATTCGATTCTCTTATCTCTTGGCAGGTCAACTCCGGCAATTCTTGCCATTCTTTCCTCCTTTCCCATCTTCCGTCGCCTTCCCGGGGGCGATATAGACGGGTGTGCATTGAATTTGTAAAGTGTTTGATCGTGCTCCCGGTGACACGCACTTACTACCTAATAATTAATTAGTCCTATGGTAAAATGACTATCCCTGTCTCTGCTTATGCTTAGGATTCTCACAGATTACCATTACTCTGCCATGTCTCTTGATAACTTTGCACTTATCGCAGATTGGCTTTACTGATGATCTTACTTTCATCTTCTTTGTCCTCCTATAATCCTCTTAAATCTCAATCAACTTACTTCTTATTACTTCTCACGCCATGTAATACGACCGCGTGTTAAATCGTAAGGTGAGAGTTCAACCTTTACTCTATCTCCTGGAAGAATTCTGATGTAGTTCATTCTGATCTTTCCGGAAATGTGAGCCAGAACTTCAAAATCGTTCTCGAGCTTAACCTTAAACATTGCATTAGGCTGTGCATCCACAACGGTGCCCATTACCTCTATGGTGTTTTTCTTCGCCATATCATACTCCTCTTTACAGTGTAAGTAATTCTGGTTCACCGTCTGTGATTACAACGGTGTTCTCATAATGTGCGGATAATTTACCATCAATTGTTACAACTGTCCAATCGTTGGACAGCACTCTGCAGTCATATGAGCCAAGCGCAAGCATAGGCTCGATTGCGAGAGTCATGCCTTCCTTCAGCTTAACTCCTGTTCCCGGAGTGCCGTAGTTCGGTACCTGCGGATCCTCGTGGAGGTTCTTTCCAACTCCGTGTCCGAGGTAATCCCTGATTACGCCCATTCCGTTACTTTCTGCGTACTGCTGAATAGCATGTCCGATATCGTGAATCCTGTATCCTACCATCGCATATTTGACGCCTTCGAAAAAGCTCTGCTTCGTCACATCGATAAGCTTCTGTGCTTCCGCGCTTATTTCTCCGACAGGATAGGTTCTTGCCGCGTCACTGCAGTAGCCCTTGTATGTAGCTCCTGTATCTACGCTGACGATATCGCCCTCCTTTAAAATTCTGTTTTTGGAAGGAATACCGTGTACAATCTCCTCATTCACGGATACGCAAGCCCCTGCTGGGAACCCGCCATAGCCCTTGAATGTAGGCTTCATTTTGTAATTGGCAATCCTTTCTTCTACAAAAGCATTGACGTCCATTGTGGACATTCCCGGCTTGATAAAGCCCTCAAGGTCTCTCAGAATCTCTCCTGTTACCTTGCATGGTTCTCTCATCAGGTCGATTTCTCGCTGAGATTTAATAATGATCATTATTATGCTCCAATTGTTTCTACAATCTTATTGAAGACTTCGTCAAGAGCCTGCTCACCATTGAAGTTAGCAATTACTCCGGATTCAGTATAGTAACCAACAAGAGGTGCTGTCTGCTCTTTGTAGACATTGATTCTGTTAGCAGCTGTCTCCTCGTTGTCATCCTTTCTCTGCTCAAGTACGCCTCCGCATACGTCACAGATGCCTTCTTTCTTAGGCGGAATGTTTACGATATGAAAGCTTGCTCCGCAGGACTTGCATACTCTTCTTCCTGTGAGCCTCTTCATAAGCTCTGCATCGGATACCTCAAGATTGATTACTATGTCCATCTTGATTCCGTTCTCTGCAAGGAATTTGTCGAGCTGTTCAGCCTGGAATGTTGTTCTTGGAAAACCATCAAGCAGGAAACCCTTTGCCTTGCAATCTTCCTGTGAAAGTCTGTCAACAACTAAGTCTACAACGAGTTCATCCGGTACTAATTCACCGGCGTTCATGTATTCCTGTGCCTTCTTGCCGAGAGCTGTTCCTTCTTTGATATTCTTGCGGAAAATATCTCCGGTTGAAATATGAGGAACGTCGTACTTCTCGACAATCTTTGCTGCCTGTGTGCCCTTACCAGCTCCTGGAGGGCCGAGTAATACTGCTCTTAACATATTATTAATCTCCTTATTTTACCAAGACTATTTGAGGAAGCCCTGGTAGTTCCTTGACAGCATCTGATTCTCAATCTGCTGTACTGTATCAAGTGCTACTCCAACCGCGATCAGCAGTGAAGTTCCTCCGAATGAAAGATCAAACGGTGTAAAATTACTTACTATCGTAGGAATAGTAGCGACTGCTGCAAGGAAGAGTCCTCCTACCAAGCAGAGTCTATTCATAATCCTGCTCAAATATTCCACTGTAGCCACTCCAGGTCTGATTCCCGGAACGAATCCACCGCTCTGCCTCATGTTGTCTGCAACCTCTTCAGGCTTGAACATGATGGCTGTGTAAAAGTAAGTGAATGCGAGTGTAAGTACAATGTTAAGTCCTGCGTAAATGTATACTCCAGGGTTACCCGATGGTGACAGATATTTCGAAATGAAATCAGCAAATTCTGAATCAGGAACGAAATATGTGATTGTCAGTGGGAGCTGTAAGAGTGATATTGAGAAAATGATTGGAATTACTCCAGCCTGGTTCACCTTCATTGGAATGTGAGTCGACTGACCGCCGTACATCTTCCTTCCGACAACACGCTTAGCATATTGAACCGGAATCTTTCTTACACCCTTCTGTACTACAATAATTGCCATAGTTACGAGAACTATTACTACAAGCAGAGCAATTACTGCTACTACAGATACGCTTCCGTCCTTAACCTGAACGGCAATTCCTCTTACTGATGATGGAATTCTTGCAACAATTCCTCCGAAGATGATGAGCGAAATACCGTTACCGATACCGTACTCATTGATCTTCTCACCGAGCCACATCAGGAAAGCTGTTCCTGCTGTCAGAGTGAAGATGATAACGATGATGTTAAACACACTCTGGTCGATTACAGCCTTCTTGAAGAGACCGATAGTCAGACCGATAGCCTGGATCAAGCCCAGGACTACGGTCATATATCTTGTAATTGTTGCCATCTTCTTGCGTCCTTCTACTCCTTCTTTGGAGAGACGCTCAAAGTATGGGAATGCAATTGTAAGCAACTGCACTATGATAGAGGCTGTTACATATGGTGTGATGCTCAGTGCAAATATTGTAAAGTTACTGAAAGCACCACCTGAGAACAGGTCGAACAGGTCAAGAAGACCTGTATCTCCCGAGAACATCTGTGACAGGTAAGTTCTGTCGATGCCAGGAACCGGAATGTTTGAACCGATTCTGAACACAACCAACATAAGCAAGGTGAAGATAATCTTCTGTCTTACTTCCTTTACCTTCCATGCCCTCGACAGTGTTCCCAGTAATTCCATATTAGAGTACCTCTACCTTTCCGCCTGCCTTTTCTATCTTTTCGACAGCGTTCTTACTGAACTTAGCAGCCTTTACAGTGAGTTTCTTCTCAACTTCGCCGTTGCCAAGAACCTTTACGCCGTCCTTAACCTGCTTAACAAGTCCGGACTTAAGCAAAAGCTCAAGATCTACAACAGTTCCATCTTCAAATCTGTTAAGGTCCTTAACGTTAACTTCAGAATATTCCTTGCCCCACTTGTTGTTGAAGCCTCTCTTAGGAAGTCTTCTGTAAAGTGGCATCTGTCCACCCTCGAAACCGAGTCTAACTCCACCGCCACTTCTTGAATTCTGACCGTTCATACCTCTTCCAGCTGTTGTTCCCCAGCCTGTACCCTGGCCACGGCCGATTCTCTTAGGTGCCTTTGTTGCACCCTTTGGTGCCTTAAGCTCATGAATTCTCATACTACTGCACCTCCTCTACTTTAAGCAGGTGTGAAACCTTTGCGATTGCACCGCGTGTTGCAGGTGTATCAGCAAGCTCTACTGAGTGATGAAGCTTTCTGAGTCCGAGAGCCTCAACTGTTCTTCTCTGCTTAGGTTGGCACGCAATTGTGCTCTTCACTAAAGTGATCTTTAATGTCTTTGCCATCGTGTGCCTCCTATCCTAAAATCTCTTCAGGTGTCTTTCCACGACGCTTAGCAACTTCCTCGATTGTTGTCAGGTTCTTAAGACCTTCCATTGTTGCTCTTGCCATGTTACCTGTGTTACTTGTTCCGAGTGACTTAGCTCTTACATCCTTGATTCCAGCTGCTTCAAGTACTGTACGAACGGATGAACCCGCGATAACTCCTGTACCCTTTGCAGATGGCATGATGAGAACTCTGCCTGCTCCGAAAATTCCAACTGTCTCGTGAGGAACTGTTGTTCCTACTGTTGGAACGTAAATTAACTTCTTCTTAGCATCTTCTGTAGCTTTTCTTACAGCCTCAGGAATTTCAACAGCCTTTCCAAGACCCATTCCAACGTGACCCTCACCGTCACCGACAACTACTGTAACGGAAAATCTCATATTTCTTCCGCCCTTAACTGTCTTTGCAACACGTCTGATGTCAACGATTGTCTCAGTAAGTTCAAGCTTGGATGCATCAATCTTTGTACGCATTCTGTATCCTCCCTTTAGAATTCCAGGCCGGCTTCACGTGCGCCGTCAGCAAGTTCTTTAACTCTGCCGTGATAAAGGTATCCGCCTCTATCAAACGCAACAACCTTGATGCCCTTAGCTACTGCCTTTTCTCCAACTGCCTTGCCTACGAGCTTAGCAGCATCCTTGTTACCGCCGTAAGCAACCTGTGCCTTAACGTCCTTATCAAGTGATGAAGCGGAAACAAGAGTTGTTCCTGCTACGTCGTCGATAATCTGAACGGAAATGTTCTTGTTTGATCTAAAAACGCACATTCTTGGCTTCTCAGGAGTGCCGAAAACGTTCTTTCTGACTCTTGCATGTCTTTTGAGTCTTCTATCATTTCTACTTGTCATTTTCTATCCTCCCTTCCTTTATGCAGCTCCGCTCTTGCCTTCCTTCTTCTTAACAACTTCACCATCGTAAAGCACACCCTTGCCCTTGTATGGCTCTGGTTCTCTCCAAGCTCTGATGTTAGCAGCATAGTTGCCAACCTGAGCCTTGTCGATTCCGTTTACTATGATTGTTGTAGCGTCAGGAGTCTCAGTTGTAATTCCTGCTGGATCCTCCAATACGATTGGATGGGAGTATCCGAGCTTAAGTGTAAGTGTATTACCTGCCTTTGATGCTGTATATCCAACACCGACAAGTACAAGCTTCTTCTGATATCCGTTAGTAACACCCTCAACCATGTTGTTGATAAGTGCTCTTGCGAGTCCGTGCTGTGATCTGCACTCTCTCTCATCATTAGGTCTTGATACCTTCAGAACGCCGTCCTCGATCTTAACGTCGAGCATGTCTGAAACCTTCTGTGAAAGTTCTCCCTTAGGTCCCTTAACCTTAACGATGTTTCCATCTTCTACCGTTATTTCTACGCCGGCAGGGATGGTAATTGGCTTCAATCCTATTCTTGACATTTTTTACCTCCTACTACCATACGTAACAAATAACTTCGCCGCCAACTCCGAGCTTACGAGCTTCCTTGTCGGAAATAACACCCTTTGATGTTGAGAGGATAGCTATTCCGAGTCCTCCGAGTACCTTAGGTACCTTGTCAGCCTTTGCATAAACTCTAAGTCCAGGCTTAGAAATCTTCTTGAGTCCGTAGATCGTCTTTTCCTTGTTAGGACCGTACTTAAGATCTACCTTAATTGTACCCTGTGCATTGTCAGAAACTATTTCGTAACCTGCAATGAAACCTTCGTCAAGAAGGATCTGTGCGATTGACTTCTTCATCTTTGAATTAGGAATATCAACGCTTGCATGTCCAGCAGTATTTGCGTTTCTGATTCTTGTCAGCATATCTGCTATTGGGTCTGTCATTGCCATAACAGTATTTTCTCCTTTCTTCACGCGGTTCCCACACCACTATTGGTGATGGGCCTGCGAAAATAACTTATTACCAGCTTGCCTTCTTTACGCCTGGGATTTCGCCCTTGTAAGCAAGCTCTCTGAAGCAAATACGGCAGATACCATACTTCTTCAGTACGGAATGAGGTCTTCCGCAAATTCTGCATCTTGTGTAAGCCCTTGTTGAATACTTAGGCTTTCTTGTTTGCTTAACTTTCAGTGAAGTCTTTGCCATAAATCACTCCTCCTTAGTTCTTTGCAAAAGGCATTCCGAGCAGTTCGAGAAGTGCTAATGCTTCCTCGTCTGTCTTAGCCGTTGTTGTGAAAACGATGTTCATGCCTTTGATAGTCTCAACATCATCATATACGATTTCAGGGAAGATAAGTTGCTCCTTGAGTCCCATGGAGTAGTTACCTCTGCCATCGAATGAATTTCTGTTAAGTCCCTTAAAGTCTCTTACTCTAGGAAGAGAGATGTTGAACAGCTTGTCAGCGAATGTGTACATGTTCTCGCCTCTAAGTGTTACCTTTGCTCCTACAGGCATTCCTTCTCTTACCTTGAAGTTAGCGATTGACTTTCTTGCCTTTGTAATAACAGGCTTCTGTCCAGAAATCAGTGCGATTTCCTTTACTGCGCTATCAAGGATCTTTGAGTTCTCCTTAGCTTCGCCAAGACCCATGTTGATTGTGATCTTCTCGAGCTTAGGTACTTCCATAGGATTGGAGTAGTTGAACTTTTCCTGCAGAGCTTTGAAAACTTCTGTCTTGTACTTTTCTCTAAGTCTGTTTTCCACTTGTCATAACTCCTTTCCTAGTCTACTACGGCACCGGTCTTCTTGCTTACTCTAACCTTCTTGCCGTCCTTAATCTCTACACCGAGTCTTGTGCCTGACTTTGCCTTCTTGTCATAGTACATAACATTTGAAGCGTCGATAGGTCCCTCGATGTGCTTGATTTCTGAAGCAGCTGTTCTTGTTGCTCTGCAGTGCTTAGTCTGCATGTTAACGCCCTCAACAACTACTCTACCTTCTTTAGGGATTACTCTCAGGACTTCTCCGGTTTTACCCTTGTCTTTTCCTGCGATAACCACTACTGTATCACCTTTTTTAATCTGCATCTCGGACCTCCTTATAAAACTTCCGGTGCCAGTGACACGATCTTCATAAAGCCGTTATCTCTGAGCTCTCTTGCAACTGGTCCGAAGATACGTGTACCTACCGGATTCTTGTCGTTCTTGTCTTTGATGATAACTGCTGCGTTCTGGTCAAACTTAACGTAGCTTCCGTCACTTCTTCTTGTGCCGCGCTTAGTTCTAACTACAACTGCCTTAACTACATCGCCCTTCTTTACAGCACCGCCTGGTGTAGCATCCTTAACTGAGCATACGATGATGTCTCCGATGTTAGCATACTTACGTCCAGATCCGCCGAGGATTCTGATGCAAAGCAGTTCCTTAGCTCCTGAATTGTCGGCAACTCTTAATCTTGTTTCTGTCTGAATCATTGTATGTTGCCTCCTTACTTAGCCTTTTCAATAATCTGGACCATTCTCCATCTCTTATCCTTTGATAATGGCTTGGTCTCCATGATTAAAATCTTATCGCCGATACCGCACTCGTTATTCTCGTCATGAGCCTTGAACTTCTTTGTTCTCTTAACGCCCTTGCCGTACAGAGAATGTCTAACGATTTCTTCAGTAGCAACGACAACAGTCTTATCCATCTTGTCGCTTACAACGACACCAACTCTTGTCTTTCTTCTATTTCTTTCCATTGTTGTTCATCCTCCTTCCTACTATGCTTCAGGCTGGTTAAGCTCATTCTCTCTGATGATAGTCTTAACTCTTGCAATATCTCTCTTAAGTTCACGCATCTTTACAGGGTTGTCAAGCTGTCCTGTAACATGCTGGAATCTCAGGTTAAAGAGTTCCTGCTTCATTCTTGCGAGTTCAGCTTCTCTTTCCTGATCTGTCATCTTTCTTATGTTATTCAGATCCATTACTCAACACCTTCCTGTCCTTTAACTACGAATTTGCACTTGATTGGAAGCTTGTGGGCTGCGAGTCTCATAGCCTCTTTAGCCTGCTCCTCAGATACTCCTTCGATCTCGAACATAACTCTACCTGGTTTAACTACTGCTACCCAGTACTCAGGAGCTCCTTTACCGGAACCCATACGAACGCCGATAGGCTTCTTTGATACTGGCTTGTGTGGGAAGATCTTAATATAAACCTTACCACCTCTCTTAATTGACCTTGTCATTGCAACTCTGGCTGCCTCGATCTGCTTAGAATCAATCCAACCACGGTCATCTGCCATAAGGCCATATGTTCCATATGCAACGGTATTGCCTTTAGTTGCGATACCCTTCATTCTGCCTCTGTGCTGTTTTCTGCGCTTAACACGCTTTGGCATTAACATGGCAAGTTTCTCCTTTCTCTACTATTATTATGCTTCCGTATTCTCCTGAACTTCCTGAGCTTCCTGAACTTCCGGAACTTCAGCTACGGGAGCCTCTACAACCTTAGGTGCCTTTCTTACTCTTGTAGTAGCTGGCTTAACCTCAGGCTTAGCCTCACGTGCATCTCTTCTTCCGCCCTTACGGTCATCGAAAGATCTCTTTCTGTCCTTCTTGTCATTTCTTCTGGACTTCTTGTCTCTCTTCTCAACCTTTGCTTCAGGGACTGCACTCTTGAGGCCCTTGTCAAGAATCTCACCATGGTTGATCCATACCTTTACGCCAATCTTGCCGTAAGTTGTATCAGCCTCTGCGAATCCATAGTCGATATCAGCTCTGAGAGTGTGAAGTGGAACGTTACCCTCGCTGTACTTCTCGCTTCTTGCGATTTCAGCACCGCCGAGTCTTCCTGAACAGAGAACCTTGATTCCTGTTGCTCCGGCCTTCATTGTTCTGCCGATAGCCTGCTTCATGGCTCTTCTGAATGAAGTTCTTCTCTCGAGAGCCTGTGCGATGCTCTCAGCTGTAAGCTGTGCATCAAGCTCTGTTCTTCTTACTTCCTCGATGGAAATCTCAACCTTCTTTCCAGTCAGCTTTGTAAGCGCCTTCTTGAATTCGTCGATTCCCTCTCCGGATCTACCAATTACCATACCAGGTCTTGCAACGAGTACGATTACCTTTAACTTATCAGGTGCAGGTCTCTCGATGACTGTCTTTGCAACGCCTGCTGCGTACAGCTTGGTCTTTACATAATTTCTAATCTGATTGTCTTCAACAAGGAAATCAGCAAAATTGCTCTTGTCTGCATACCACTTTGAGTTCCAGTCCTTGTTAACTCCGACTCTCATGCCATGTGGATTAACCTTCTGACCCATCTGCTGTTCCTCCTTCTACATTAACTACTTTAACAGCGTCTTCTTTCTCCTTAAGAACAACTCCGATGTGGCTTGTTCTCTTAAGAATCATGCTTGCTCTTCCCTGAGCGCCAGCTCTGTAACGCTTCATTGTAGGTCCTTGGTTTGCATAAACCTCAGCAACATAAAGGTTGTCAGGATTCATGCTGTGGTTGTTCTCAGCATTTGCTGCTGCTGACTTAACAACCTTCTCAACAAGCTCTGCGCCTTTGCCAGGCATGAACTTGAGAATTGTTAATGCTTCGTTCAGATCCTTTCCTCTTACCAGATCAGCAACAGGTTTAAGCTTACTTGAAGACATTCTTACGTACTTGGCAATTGCCTTTGCTTCCATAATTCAGCTCTCCTTTCTGTTACTTTCTCTTGCTGTCACCTGCGTGACCCTTGAATGTTCTGGTTGGAGCAAATTCTCCGAGTCTGTGTCCTACCATATCCTCTGTGATATATACAGGCACATGCTTGCGTCCATCATGAACAGCGATTGTGTGTCCGATCATCTGAGGGAAAATTGTGGATGGTCTGGACCATGTCTTAATTACGTTCTTCTCGTTGGCTGCATTCATCTCTTCAACTTTCTTCAAAAGCTTCTTGTCGACGAATGGGCCTTTCTTAAGCGATCTTCCCATTATATGCTCCTTCCCTACTTGCTATTTCTTCTTCTAACAATGTACTTGTCAGAATCTTTGTTCTTCTTACGTGTCTTATATCCAAGTGCAGGCTTGCCCCATGGAGTAACAGGTCCTTTACGACCGATAGGAGCTCTACCTTCACCACCGCCGTGTGGGTGATCGTTAGGGTTCATAACAGAACCTCTTACTGTAGGTCTCCAACCCATGTGTCTCTTTCTGCCGGCCTTACCGATCTTGATGTTAGCATGGTCGATGTTTCCAACTTCGCCGATTGTGGCTCTGCAGTTCATTCTTACCATTCTTACTTCGCCGGAAGGAAGTCTAACCTGTGCATACTCGCCTTCCTTAGCCATGAGCTGAGCTCCGTTGCCTGCTGATCTTACAAGCTGAGCGCCTTTACCAGGCTTAAGCTCGATGTTGTGGATAATTGTACCAAGAGGGATGTTAGCGATAGGAAGTGTGTTTCCTGGCTTGATATCAGCATTAGCGCCTGATTCAACCACATCGCCGACCTTGAGTGTGTTAGGAGCGATAATGTAGCTCTTCTCACCGTCTGCATAGCAGATAAGTGCAATGTTGGCTGATCTGTTAGGATCGTACTCGATTGTCTTAACTGTTGCAGGGATATCATCCTTATTTCTCTTGAAATCGATGATTCTGTACTTAGGTCTGTAACCGCCACCTCTGTGTCTTACAGTAATCTTACCTCTTACATTTCTTCCGGAATTCTTCTTGAGTGTGACTGTAAGAGATTTCTCCGGTGTCTTAGTTGTAATCTCCTCGAATGTGGAAACTGTCATACCTCTAAGGCCCGGTGTCGTTGGTTTATATTTCTTAATTGCCATTTCTTACCTGCCTCCTTACATATTCTGGAAGAGTTCAATCTCTTTGCTGTCAGCAGTGAGTGTTACAACTGCCTTCTTGTACGAAGAAGTTGTTCCAACTGTTCTGCCCATTCTCTTCTGCTTGCCACTAACGTTTGATACGTTTACCTTGGCTACGTCTACACCGAAAATCTCTTCGATTGCTTTTCTAACCTCGGTCTTGTTGGCATCCTTCGCAACCTTGAACACGTACTTCTTCTCTTCAGCGAGTTCCATACTGCTCTCAGTAATGATAGGTCTGATAATTACGTCGTAACCAGTCTTCATTATGCGTATACCTCCTCAATTCTCTCAGCCGCTGCCTTAGTGAGAACCAGGCTGTAATGATTAACGATCTCATATACGTTCATGGTGCTTACCAGTGCAGTTCTTACGCCCTGGATATTGGAAGCGGACTTAACAACATTCTCATCCTTAACATCCATAACGATAAGAGCCTTCTTCTCAGCCTTGATATTCTCAAGAACCTTGATCATTTCCTTTGTCTTAGGAGCGTCGAACTTAAGCTCGTCGAGTACGATGAGTTCGTTATCTGCAACCTTTGCGGAGAGTACAGACTTGAGAGCGAGTCTCTTCAGCTTCTTGTTAAGCGGATATCTGTAGCTTCTTGGCTTAGGTGCGAAAACAATTCCACCGCCGACCTGTGAAGGGTCTGTTGAGCTTCCCTGTCTATGACGGCCTGTTCCCTTCTGTCTGAAAGGCTTGCGTCCGCCTCCTCTTACTTCGCCTCTATCTTTAGCAGACTGGGTTCCTTGTCTCTGGTTTGCTAAGTAATTCTTAACTACAGCCTGTACAGCATATTCATTAGGCTCAATACCGAAAATCTCATCATTCAGCTTGATATCGCCTACGACTTCGCCGGCCATGTTCAGTACTTTAACTTTTGCCATTTTCAATTCCTCCTTCCTGCTTACTTATCCTGACCCTTAACAGCAGGCTTGATCTTCAGGAGTCCGCCCTTCTTTCCAGGAACAGCGCCCTTGATCAGCATGATGTTGCGATCAGCAATTACTTTAACGAGTACAACGTTCTGAACTGTGATTGTATCTCTGCCCATTCTTCCAGGAGCCTCATTGCCCTTGAATACTCTTGATGGGTAAGTTCCGGCTGCCAGAGCACCAGCCAGTCTCTTGTGTTTTGAACCGTGAGTCATAGGTCCTCTGCGGTGGCCGTGTCTCTTGATGTTACCCTGGGTTCCTTTACCCTTTGATGTTCCGGTAACGTCGAGCTTGATACCTTCTTCGAAATCAGCAACTGTGATTTCCTGTCCTACTTCATAGGACTCGCCGTCTTCTACTCTGAACTCTGCAATGTGCTTCTTAGGTGTTGCGCCAGCCTTTTCGAAGTGGCCTGTCATTGGTTTGTTGACTCTCTGAGGCTTCTGGTCTTCGTATCCAACCTGAACAGCGTTATAGCCGTCAGTCTCGACTGTCTTAACCTGAAGAACAGTCTCAGGACCTGCCTCAACGACGGTTACAGGAATCACTGTTCCGTCTTCTGCGAAAATCTGAGTCATTCCGATTTTCTTTCCAAGCAGTGTTTTCATTATTTATCCTCCTACTTTCTTACAGCGGATCACTCCGGTTTGCTTGGTTGGTCGGTGCTTATCTCCGATACTCTCTATTGCCTCTCGTGTGATCTTTCTAATCTAGCTTAGAGCTTGATCTCGATATCTACTCCAGCAGGTAAATCGAGCTTAGTGAGAGCCTCAGCTGTCTTGCTTGTAGCATTTGTAACATCGATGAGTCTCTTGTGAGTTCTCTGCTCGAACTGCTCTCTGCTGTCCTTGTACTTATGTACGGCTCTGATGATTGTTACAACTTCCTTCTCTGTTGGGAGAGGAATTGGACCAGATACTTCAGCGCCTGTCTTCTTAACAGTCTCAACGATCTTTGCTGCGGACTTGTCGAGAAGAGCGTGATCATAAGCTTTCATTCTGATTCTAATCTTCTGTAATTCGCTCATTAGTTTAGATCCTCCTTGTATTTTTTGTACGAATTTACGCTATTGCTTGTACAGGATTGCTATTTCCTTGAAATTACGCGATTCTGTCATTTACACCCTTTCGTGCGTTTCCTGACATGAGGCGCACAAGAAAAAAGAAGCGAACCCTTCGCCCTCGTCGAGCGGGGACAATTCTCGGCAGAAGTTATCCGATAGCGCGGTAACCTTCTGCTTCATCGCATTAAACAAGCCCTTAGATTATACACAAAGCCTATGTTGGATGCAAGCATTTTTATAATTCTTTTTTGCGTAATTTTGAGGTTTTTTGAGGGCCGAATTCAGTGTTTTCAATGCCTGCGCGTCGCGCTCCTCCTACACTTGCTCTGGAGTTTCCTGTGAGGCCGTGGAGGGGCTGCATCGATGCTGGATCATGTCTCGTGGCGCCTTGTGGGCGCCTGGGACGCACCGCATGGAAGCGAAGGCGCATCGTCGGGCGCGCTGTGCAAAAGTGGGTGCTACATCGTTGCTGGATCATGTCTCTCGGCGCCTCGTCGGGCGCGTGGCACAACAAAAGGCCTGCGGTATAATAACCGCAGGCCTATCAAAGTCTATTCTTTTGCTTAGCCTGGTGGCCAGGTAAGTTTTCTCTTGCCTAGGATGTGAATGTGGAGGTGCTGAACGGTCTGCTGTCCGTCCTCACCGCAGTTGATAACTGCTCTGTATCCATTCTCGAGGCCTTCAGCTGCAGCGATGTCCTTAATCTTCAGCATCATGTGTGCAATTACTTCGGCGTGCTCATCCTTGAGGTCGTCAAGGCTTGCAACATGAGTCTTTGGAACGAGGAGAAGATGTACAGGTGCCTGTGGATTAGTGTCTCTGAAGCAAGCGCATAATTCATCCTCATATACCATATCTGTAGGGATCTCGCCGTTAGCCAGCATGCAGAAAATGCAATCACTCATTTTTGACTCCTTTCTCGGCCGAGCTTGAGGCATCCACTATGCTTGCAAGACAGCCGTCCTTGAATATTTCTCCGAGGCGCACCTCGCAAAATTCCCCGCAAGGAATCCTGCCATCGGCGTCCTCAATATATACCTTTATATAGTTGTCGGTGTAACCAGTAACAAATTCGGTCACGCGCCCATCAGTTACTTGCCTCTCAGTTACGCGTTCCTCGGTCAGCACCTTGTGCGTGCGCGCAGAGCATTTTTTTATAAAAGCCTCAGCGGTATCGTCAGCCTCGGCAATTAGGCGGTCGATTCTCTCGGCCTTAACCCTGCCCGAAACAGCTCCGTCAAGCTTAGCTCCGACAGTTCCCTTTCGTGGCGAGTAGCGAAAAGCATGCACTCTGCCGAATTCAGCTTCCTTTACGACATGCAGGCTCTCTTGGAAATCCTCTTCATCCTCGCCCGAGAAGCCCACTATTATATCTGTAGTTATCCCGTAAAAAGGATCGTACTCCCTTATCGCTTTGACGATGTCGAGATACTCGTCCTGGGTGTAGTGACGATTCATGCGCTTGAGGATTTTCGTGCTTCCGCTCTGGACGGATAGGTGCAGGTGATGGCAGAGCCTTCGGAAGCGAATTATTCGCTCGACGTGCTCTTTGTCAACGACGGTTGGCTCAAGCGAGCTCAGCCTTACTCTGAAATCTCCGTCTAATGCGTCGAGTCTCTCGAGCACGGCTTCGAGGCTTGTGTTGGAGCCTTGCTCCGTTCCGTACAGCGCCGTGTTGATGCCCGTCAGCACAAGTTCTTTGTATCCCTGTCCGATTAGGAGCTTTGCCTCGTCGATTATTTCGTCGATTGGACGGCTTCTGACCGGCCCTCTTGCAAATGGGATTTCGCAGTAGGAGCAGAATCTGTCGCAACCCTCCTGAATCTTGATATACGCCCTCGTCAAGCCTGATTCATTGGAAATTACAAGCCCCATGTCCTCGTAAAAATTCATTTTGTCGCGCTCAAGAACGTGGATATAGCTCGTGTCGGCCTCGCCGGTCGGTTCGACGGCGGTCTCGGGGGCCGTTTCATCGGCGGTCTCGAGGGCCGTTTCGTCGGCGGCCTCGTGGCGCTCGTTGTATATCGCCATAGCCTTCTCGCAGATTTCGGACTTGAGGCTGTTACCGATTACGGCGTCAACCTCTGGCATTTCGGCTACCTCTTCAGGTGATGTCTGCGCATAGCAACCTGTTACAAGCACAATCGCAGATGGATTAAGGGCCTTCATTCGCCTTATGTACTGCCTTGATTTGCGGTCGGCAATATTTGTGACGGTGCAGGTATTTACAATATAAATATCTGCCGATTCGTCCTCTGGGACAATCAGCGCACCGCGAGCGGTAAAGGCCTCCTTCATGGCTTCTGTTTCATACTGATTAACCTTGCATCCCAAGGTATGAAATGCGACTTTCATTTACTCTCCAAGTGGTACATCAAATTCGTGAAGTTCAGGCTCGCCTATCGTTACTTCGCCTGAGTCTGCCTTTGCGCCCTCAGCCTCAGTATCTGCCTTCTCTGGTGTCTCCTCGGTAACCTCGGTAGCTACCGTCTTCTTATCAGGCTCTGCTACGACGAAGCCCTTCTTCTGCTCTGGCTTTGCCATAACAGG
>CAVAIH010000015.1:0-18539 GCA_963588675.1 Sphaerochaetaceae bacterium
AATCGTGCCGGCGACAGCGGTGCTGAGGAGAAATTCATTAATCTGTTTTGTGACGTATTCGGTGCGGAGAAAGGCCAATATGTCTATTTGCAATACCCTTTCGTAGATATCTACGGAAAGCACAGAACGATAGACTTTGCTATCAGAACTGAATCTGGAAAGATCGCTTTCGAAATCGACGGTGAAACATGGCACAATCCAGCTAAGGTCTCCCAAGACAAATATACTGATGACCTTCTGAAGCAGAACAGCATGGTTCATAATGGGTGGAAGGTATTCCGCTGGACTGATTCACAGCTTGAGAAGACTCCCGACCGTGTCAAAGACGAGCTCATTACTTTTATAGGCTATGCTCCTGCGCTCACCTATATCGACGAGGATATGCCATCCCAGAAGGGTGCGGTATTTGAGCTAAGAGAACATCAGGAAGAAGCTCTTGAGAATCTTGCAAAAGTGCGCGAAGATGACAAGACCATCGCTCTTGTGCAGGGAGCAACAGGGTCCGGGAAGTCCGCAATTGGCGTTCTGGATTCGAAAGAGGTTGGCGAAAGAGTCTTGTTTCTGGCCCACACAAAGGAACTGGTCGAACAGGGCGCAAAGAACTTCGAGAAATTATGGGAAGGCGTTTCGGTAGGCAGATTCTACGAGAACTTTCACGACACGGACACGCACGTTGTCTGCGCAAGTATTCAGAGTGTTATAAGGAATCTCGATTTATTCAAGCCAGACGACTTCGGCTATCTTATCATCGATGAATGCCACCACGCGTCGGCAAAGAGCTACACCACAATCCTGAACTATTTCAAGCCTTCGTTTACGCTTGGACTTACAGCCACCCCAGAACGTGCGGATGGCGAGGATTTGCTTAAAGTTTTTCAAAATGTAGCACACAAGCTCGACATCAAGGACGCCGTTGAAAGAGGCGTTCTCGTCCCAGTTCGTTGCATCAGAGTAAAGACAAATATCGATATTTCCGACGTTCGAATTAATGGTTTCAAGTACAATTCGCTTGACCTTGAGACTAATATTGTTGTTCCAGAAAGGAACCAACTGATTGTCGATACATATCTCGAATACGTTAAGGATAAGTCTACCGTTATTTTCTGTACATCGGTAAATCACGCCGATACGATAGCGAGTCTGCTTCGCGAAAGTGGCGTAAATGCGGAAAGTGTCTCTGGACAGACCGAGAACAATAGGCGTAGGCAGATTCTGAAGGACTACGAAAACAAGAAGATACAGGTGCTTTGCGCTTGCGATCTGCTTAATGAAGGTTGGGACAGCCCTATAACAGAGGTGCTGTTCATGGCAAGGCCTACTATGTCGAAAACTATATACCTCCAGCAGTTGGGCAGAGGTATGCGCACACATGAAGGCAAGGATTTCCTTATGGTCTTCGACTTCGTTGATAATGCAAATATGTTCAACTGCCCATATTCACTTCACCGACTGTTGAATATTGGCGAATATGTGCCTGGTGGCATGGTGCTCGGCACGAAGAAAGGTATTGCCTTGGATAGAGATATGTTCAAGCAAGGCGACAAACCAGTAGTCTTGGTCGACTATCCGATTCACGCCATGGATTACGAGGTTATTGATCTGTTTAATTGGCAGGAAAAGGCTAATAAGATGTACTCCCAACTTGAACTCACGCGCCATGTATCCGTTCAAAACGAGACCATCAACAAATACATACGCGACGGAAAAATCAAGGCAGATATGGAAGTGCCGATAAGCGAAAACAAAACACTCTACTACTTCAACCGTGAGCGCGTAAGAGAATTTTGCAAGCGATTCGGCTGGACCGAGATCACGGCAAGCAACAGAAAACAGCTGTTTCTGGAATTTTGCAAGACCATGAATATGTCTTATTCTTATAAGCCTGTATTTATGATGGCCTTCATATCATGCATGAACGAAAAAGGCGAGGCAAATCTTGCCGATGTTGCCGAAGGGTTCTCTGCATATTATGAGGACAGAATCGCAAAAGGACTGCCTGCGGAAAAGAGGACCTGCATTTTTACAAAAGGCGGTTATACGATGAAGGATGTAGAGAAGCTCATACTTTCAATGCCGTTCAGGCGCTTTGAGGATATGGGATATATGCACCATTCAAAGTATCTTGGTATAATACAAATCGACAAGAGCATCATGAAGAATCTTGACGATAACGATATATCCGACCTTTATACATATTGCTCCAAGGCCCTGAATAAATATTGGGAACGAGCTTAGAAAAGTAAATGAACGATATGAGTAATACGACTATTGATTACTATGACAGTAACGCAGATGCTTATTTCAGAAATACGGTTGATGCTAATATGGCGCCTATATGTGATAAATTCCTAAGGTATGTTAAACCAGCGGGGAAAATATTGGATGTGGGGGCCGGTAGTGGAAGAGACCTAAAATATTTTCTGGACAAGGGCTATTCTGCAGAAGGCATTGACCTGTCACAAGAACTATGTAAAAGGGCGACTGCCTATTCTGGCGGAAAGGTAACCTGCGCAGATATATGCGACTGGCAACCTTCTGGAAAATATGATGGCGTGTGGGCCAGTGCCTCGCTACTTCATTTACCAGTAAATGAAATTGAAAAATTCATTTTACGGTTGCCGGAAATCCTAGAAATAGGTGGCGTTGCTTATATATCTATGAAATCAGGTATAGAGAACGGTTATGATTATAAAGGTCGCTACTTCTCGGATTTCACAGAAGACAAAATTCGGCAAATCCTGTCAAAAAGCACAGCGCTTCGATTGATAGAAAGCTGGAGAACTAAGGATGAACTGCACCGAGAAGACTTCGAATGGCTGAACTTTATAATCAGTAAAATTTAGGGCAATGAAAGGCAAAGGAGTAAACTGTTATGACAGAGAAAGAAAAAATGCAAAAGCAAATGCTTTATGACGCAAATAACGATAGAGATTTATCGGATGAAAGAGCTAAGGCAAAAGACCTTTGTTATGACTATAATCAGCTTCGCCCGTCCGATGAGGAAGGACAGCAGGCGCTTATGAAGAAACTGCTCGGTAAGACAAAGGGCGCATTCTGCATTGTTGCCCCGTTCTGGTGCGATTACGGCTACAATATAGAGGTCGGAGAGAACTTCTTTGCCAATCACAATACGGTCATCCTTGACTGTGCAAAAGTAAAATTTGGTGATAATGTTTTTGTTGCCCCCGATTGCGGCTTCCATACGGCGGGACACCCGATTGATTTTGAGCGTCGAAATCAAGGATTGGAATATGCCTATCCGATCACCGTAGGCGATAATGTATGGATTGGTGCAGGTGTCCAGGTTATGCCCGGAGTTACCATCGGCAGTAACGTTGTTATTGGTGGTGGCAGTGTCGTCGTGAAAGATATTCCGAGCAATTCTGTAGCAGTTGGCAATCCCTGCAAGGTCATCCGTGCTATCACCGAAGAAGATAAAAAGAAGTGCTGGGACAGATAAGTTTGAATAAATACACTTTTGCCGACGCAGCATAGGCATAGGAAGAACACCTAAGGAGACTACCATGACCACACAAGAATACAAATCGGCGGTGAATTTTTGGAAGGAGAAAGACCGAAAGGAAATGCCTGCCGAGCAATTAAAGAATACTGTTGAGGAATATCTCGCAAGCAGTTCGGTCTGCGCGCTGGCGACGGGACACGGCGACTACGTGCGCTGTACTCCGCTGGAATACAGCTACCACGACGGCAAGTTCTGGATTTTTACCGAGGGCGGTGAGAAGTTCATCGGGCTTGAGAAGAACGACAACGTCAGCCTTGCCGTGTTCGACAAGAATCCGAGCTTCGGCGAGCTCAAGAGCGTGCAGGCTATGGGCAAAGCGGAGATAATCGAACCGATGTCGGAGCTGTATGTCGCTCATGCGGAATACAAGAAGATCCCGATTACTGCACTGCAGAAGCTAGCGGACGAGGGGCACCCGATGCATCTTCTTTGCATCACTCCCGCAAGAGCCGACGTGCTTTTCTCTGACTTCAAGAAGCAGGGCTACGACAGCCGTCAGGCTTTGGATTTTACGAAGGAATAAGAACAACAATTAAGAACAGCATAGGAGCACACATATGGAAAAAATGTAATTTTTGCTCGAAAATCATCGGAAAAAATGTAATTTTTGCTCGAAAATTATCGGAAAAAATGTAATTTTTGCTCGAAAATCTGTTGCGTAAATGTCATAAGCGTGTCATACTATGGGCATAAAGGAGTTAAATCAGTATGTTACATAGAAAGATTGAAAAGAAAATAGTCGAGTGGATCAGAGAGGATGACAAGGCTCTGTTGATTGACGGGGCTCGTCAAGTCGGCAAAACCTTTATAATCAAGAAAGTTCTCGAAAGCGAGGGCTGTGAATATATTTCCTTTAACCTTCTGGAAACGCCTGAGCTTGTCACTCTGCTTGCCAATTGCAAGACCGTGGACGAAATGGTCATCAACCTTTCTCTTTTTACAGACAAATCGTTTCAGAAGGGCAAGACTTTTATTTTCTTTGACGAAATTCAGGAATTCAAGGAGCTTGCGACAAGGGTCAAGTTCTGGGTTGACGAGGGTTCATTCCGTTATATCTTCAGTGGCTCGCTGCTCGGCGTTGAACTAAAGGATATCAAGTCTGCTCCCGTTGGCTATCTCAGAACGTATACGATGTATCCGCTTGACTTCGAGGAGTTCCTGCAGATTTATAACTTTACGCCCGAACTTCGTGCGTCACTACATCGCTCCTTCATAGAGCGAGAGCCTGTTGACAGCACCGTCCACGATAGGATGATGCAGATTTTCAACGCGTATTTAAATGTGGGTGGGATGCCATCCGCGGTACAGAAATTCAAAGATACGCAGAATCTATCGCAAGTCATTTCTGAGCACGAAGATATCGTCTTGCAGTACAAGAAGGACTTTACTCGCTATGAAGTCGAGGAGAAAAAGCCTTACTTGACGCGGATATATGATTTAATTCCAGCCGAGCTGAACAGCAACAACAAGCGCTTCAATTTTGCTGATTTGAAGAAAGGGCTTCGATACTCTTGCAGTGAAGATAATTTTGTCTGGCTTGCGAGTGCTGGCGTTGCGCTTCCTGTTTACAACGTAACTGCGCCAGTCGTACCGCTTTTACTAAACGAGAAAAGCAGCCTCTTCAAGCTTTTTCTCTCAGATGTTGGCATGCTAACGACATTGTACGGCAGGGCTACCAAGCTCGATATTTTGTCAGGTTCTCAAGACATCAACAATGGGGCGATTTACGAAAATGTCGTCGCACAGGAACTTCGTGCGCATGGCTTCAAGCTTTATTATTATAATAGCAAAAAATTCGGTGAGCTTGATTTCGTGATTGAATACAATGGCAAAGTTTTGCCAATTGAAGTTAAAAGCGGAAAAAACTATCAACGGCACTCCGCACTGAGCAATGTTATGGAAATATCCAATTACTCCATCGCGGAATCGATTGTCTTCTCGAACTTCAATGTGGAAACTAAGGATAGCATCACGTACTACCCAATCTACATGATTATGTTCCTTGAAAATGACGCCCTGGAACTGCCAACGTTAAAGATAGACGAACTGTCTCTTTGAAAGCTTTTTCGCTTAATGTATAATACAATTCGGCGTTGCAAAAGTGACATTGTGATGTTACCTGTTGTAACAAATTATAGGAGGCGCAATTTTGAAAGATAAAATATGGAAAACATTAAAGGAATACGCAATCATACTGCTTGGCAGTGTGATTTTTGCTGTGGCGTTCGACTGGCTGTTTGAGCCGAACGAAATTGTTGTGGGCGGGTTCACCGGTCTTGCACAGACGCTGAACCACTACATTTCGCTCTTCCCAGTCGGCGCGGTTGTCATCGTTCTTAACGTGCCACTCTTTATCATCGGCATCAAGATTCAGGGAGCCAAGCTTCTCTGGTCGTCACTTTTTGCAATGGTGACAAGCTCACTCGCTGTCGACATACTTCCTAAGTTCATAGATTTCCAGCCGATGGACGACCACTTGCTGGTATGCGTACTCGGCGGTGCGCTGATGGGAGCCGGCTTCGGCATGCAACTTCTGGTTGGAGCCACGACAGGAGGAACGGAGCTTGCCGCAACGCTTCTCAAATACAAATTCAAGCATATTCAAATCGGCAAGATCTGCCTGCTGATCGATATGTTCGTAGTAGCGCTCTATACCATTGCTTTTCACACTTATCAAGAAGCTCTGTATGCGGTGATCGCAATGTATGTCAACAGTGTTGCGATGGACACGGTCATTTACGGTCGCAGAACATCTAAGGTTGCGTGCATTATTTGCAGTAACGACAGCAACGGCGCTGAGCTGACGAATTATCTGATCGAAAAGGATCTTGGAATTACTGAGATTGAGGCAAAGGGCGGATTCAGCAAAAATAACAAAAAGGTGCTGATATGTGCCTTCAAGCCAAGCAATATCGCGATTATCAAAAACGCTGTTGTTGAATATGACCCGGACGCGTTCGTCATCGTCTGCGACGCGCAAGAGGTCTACGGCGAGGGCTTCGCGGAGTGCATGCTGAATAGCATTTAGCTGAATGCATGCAGAACGGCATTCGATGGATTGCGCGCTGAATAGCATTTAATCGAATTTAGTTGCGGGACCGAATTCTCTCGGAGAACTTGAGAGCACGAGAACCTGATGAAGGCTCAATCAAATAACATAACACATTGACTGAAAATTTCCGCCCATATGGGCGGAAATTTTCAATGAGAGCCAAAATCGAATAATGGAATCATCTCTCAAAGCCTTGAAAAATAGGAACTTGAAATATCAGAGAAAAACATATGCAATGTTGATTGAAAAAGCCCATATGGGCGGAAATTTTCAATGAGAGCCGGAGGTCGTCGCGCCGTGGCCTTGCGATGGCCTAAATTGTTTTATATTAGGCGACTTTTGTGGTACAATATTAACTGCATCTTTGCATATTGACACAGGAGGAAAGAAGCAACATATATGGATAAGAGAATGCAGAAGGAGCTTAAGGACATTAAGCCTAAGACTCGAAAATATACAAAGGCGATGCTTCAGATCGAGGCAAGAAGGAAGGCGAAGAGAAAGAAAATTCTTATAGGCCTTCTGGTACTGCTTGTTCTTGGCGGGGCTTTTGCAGGCTATTGGATGTTTTACGGGCGCTATACTAATAGCGGGCTGATCGGCAAGTGGACCGCATCAACTTGCGTATACAACGGTTCGACAATAGATATTTCCGAGGCATCTCAATCCTTCAGCGTCAAATTGCGCAAGAAGGGCAATTGCACTATAACCTCTGGCGAGTACGCGGTTAACGGAAAGTGGAAGCCAACCAAGAAGGGCTTCAAGTTCGTAGGCGAGGATGCGCAAGTAGACGGTGAGGAGCTTGAGTTCATCAAGAAGGGCAAGAACAAGTTGCAATTCGAGGAAGGCGGAATCACGTATACTTTCGTAAGACAGACGAAGAAGAGCAAATAACGTCGAATAAGATTGAAAAAGCGCGAGAAAAGTCGAACGCGTGCGAGTAAGATCAAGCAAAAAGGAGAACTGAACTAAATGAAAGGCATTAAGGATTTCTTCCACGACAGCAACGACATACTGCTTGCAATTATCATCACTCTGCTGGCAGTCGGTGTTATCGGATGGAGGATTATGGTTATTCTTGATTATCCAGATAAAGTCGCAGCTGAGCAGGCGAAGACAGAGCAGGTTCAGCAGGACGCAGACAGTACTTCAGATGCGGACGCAGACGCGTCAGCTGACACAAGCACAGACTCGGAGAACGCAGAAGATTCTTCAACGGCTGAATCCGATTCCGAAAGTAATTAGTAGCAATTAGGAGAATACCGATGAAGAACGATTATAACTACACTATACTGACCGATTTCTACGAAATCACGATGGCTAACGGCTACTTCCAGTCGAACATCAAGGACAGCGAAGCTGTCTTCGATATGTTTTTCAGAGAAATTCCGGACGACGGAGGCTTTGCCATCATGGCGGGAGTCGATCAGCTGATCGAGTACCTTGACAACCTGCACTTCTCTGACGAGGACATCGAATACCTGAGAAGCAAGGGATGTTTTTGCGAGGAATTCCTCGAATACCTGAGGAACTTCGAGTTCAAGTGCGATGTATGGGCAGTTCCCGAGGGCACACCGATTTTTCCAAGCGAGCCTATCGTAACTGTCAAAGGGCCTCTGATTCAGGCGCAGTTCGTCGAGACGATGATACTTCTGACGATCAACCACCAGAGCCTCATCGCTACAAAAGCGAACAGAATCGTAAGGGCAGCTCAGGGCCGTCCAGTAATGGAATTCGGAACGAGAAGGGCGCAGGGTACGGCTGCTGCGGTAATGGGCGCAAGGGCCGCATACATTGGCGGTTGCATCGGAACAGCCTGCGCGATTGCAGACAGAGATTACGACGTCAAAGCTCTCGGAACGATGGCGCACAGCTGGATACAGTCTTTTGACACGGAATACGAGGCTTTCTACGAATACGCAAGGCTCTATCCGGACAACGCAACCCTGCTGATAGACACCTACAATGTTCTTGACTCGGGACTTCCAAATGCCATCAAGGTTTTCAAGGAACTCAAGCCTGCAAAGATGGGCGTGCGCATTGACTCCGGAGACATCACATATCTCACAAAGAAAACCCGCGAGATTCTCGATGCGAACGGCCTTACGGATTGCGCGATTGTAATTTCGAATTCGCTCGACGAATTTATCATCAGAGAGGTACTTCTTGAGGGCGCTCAGATTGACTCCTTCGGTGTCGGCGAAAGGCTCATCACCGCAAAGAGCGATCCTGTCTTTGGCGGAGTATATAAGCTGGCAGGAATCGAGCGCGACGGCAAGCTCGTACCTAAGATGAAGATTTCCGAGAATGTCGGCAAAATCACCAACCCGGGCTTCAAGAAGGTATATCGTTTCTACGGAGCGGATCACGGCAAGGCCATGGCTGACCTTATCGCACTTAGCGACGAGCCAATGCCAAGCGGAGAGACCTTCGAGATTTTCGACCCTAATGCAACCTGGAAAAGAAAGAAGCTGTACAATTTCGAGGTTCGCGAGTTACTCGTGCCTATCTTCGAGAAGGGCAAGTGCGTGTACAAGTCGCCAAGCATAGACGAAATCAGGCAGTATTGCAAGGATCAGATCGGAACGCTTTGGAACGAGGCTCTCAGATTCGAGAACCCTCCAATTTACAAGGTCGACCTGTCGCAGAAGCTGTACGATCTGAAGAACGAGATTTTGAATAAGCACAGCAAGTAATTGCGGTTGTGGCAGAAACAGTGCCACAGCGATTGCGGGGAAGGCCCGCGCTGTGGCAGAGACGGAAACGCAGTGCCGTAAACAAATACATATAACACAGTGCCGCAAGAATTGCAGAAACAATTCATAAGCCACGGCACTTATGGGGATGTAAAGGTTTCGACAGGTGTGTGGAACAAGAATAAGCGAGCGGTGATGCCAACTCACCTTAAACATGGCCGTTTAAAAAGAAACGCTAAATCAAACAACAATTTCGCATTAGCTGCTTAGTTCAGCTCGCGTGTCGGCCCTGATTCCTCTGCAGGTCAGGGACCCGGCATCATTTATGCAGAAACCCTTTGCGTGAGCTCCCGGTAGCGTAAAGGAATTACGGGATAGCCGGACTTCAGACTGCCGACGTGTCGGTCGTTTCGGTGAAATCTAAATCATCGGCTGCGCTCGGAGAAGTTTCTTCGGAAATGCTCTTGGACGTGGGTTCGACTCCCACCATCTCCACCAGATACAAGAAGGCATCAGATTTCGACTAAGAGTCTGATGCCTTTTTCTTTTTTTTGAGCCAAGCCTAAGCGAAATCGGAGGCGCGAAGGAGCGAAGCCTAAGCGAAGAACCGAAGCCTGAGCGCGCGAAGCACCGAAGCCTGGCCGAACCTCGGGCGAGGCTTTTTTTATTTGAAAAGCATATACTAACGGCCTCAAGTATATAAATTTACAATGAAATAGCAGTACTCAAATTTGATAAAATATTTGCGTTAAATTTTTTGTAGAAGGATGTAGAGAATGGAGAAGAAAGATTAGCATTCAAGGGGCTGACTTTCGGAATCTGATCTACATTCTTTATAAATTCAGGAGGTTGTTATGTTTATTATGACAGGTAACGGTGAAGCAAGAAAAGAAGGCTTCATCAGAATGAAGAATCTTAAAGAAGAAGGCAAGAAGGTTGTTGGTACTTACTGTTCATATACGCCGGTTGAGCTGATTGAGGCAGCCGGAGCAACACAGGTAACACTTTGTGCGGTTTCACAGGATGGTGTAGTTGAAGGCGAGAAGGTACTTCCACAGAATACTTGCCCTATGGTTAAGGCTAGCTTCGGTATGGCCGCTTCCGACAAGTGCCCATATTTCCATTTTACCGACATGGTAATTGCTGAGACAACCTGCGACGGAAAGAAGAAAATGTTCGAGTTCTTAGGAGAACTCCGCCCAACACATATAATGCAATTGCCACAGGGTCTTTCTAGCGACCAGGCAGAGGATTTCTGGACTCATGAGATGCATAGAGCTAAAGACGCTATCGAGAAAACTCTTGACGTAAAGATTACGGATGAGGCTCTCCACGAGGCGATTGTCCGCAACAACCAGGAGCGTAGAGACATGCTCGAAGTGTATGATATAGGACGCCTTGAACCATGCCCAATTTCTATTCGTGAATACTGTGAAATCATGGATGCTGCAGGCTATTCCTTCGACAAGGGAGAATCTGTTAGAAAGATGGCTGAGAAGGCACGCCAGATCAAGGAAGAGGCACTTGCTAACGGAGCTATTCTTACAGGTAAGGGAGTTGACAAGGGCAAATCAAAGAAGCCACGTATACTCGTTACTGGCTGTCCAAACATAGGCGTAAGAGATAAAATCCTGTATGCGCTCGAGGACGCAGGCGCATCTATCGTAGCATTCGACAGCTGTAACGGTGTAAAGACCATGCGCGAGATGGTGGACGAGAACGATGATCCATACCATGCAATGGCTGTTAAGACGCTCAAGGCTAACTGCTCTGTTATGAGCCCTAACCCTGGACGTTATGTATCCCTCAAGGAATCCTGCGAGGAATTCGGTATTGACGGAGTAGTAGAAATCGTTCTTACTTTCTGCCATACATACGCAATCGAGTCCAAGAAAATCGGAGATTTCGTAAGAGACGAAATTGGAATTCCTTACCTCGCACTTACATCTGATTATGCTGACTCCGACAAGGCACAGCTCGCAACAAGAATTAACGCTTTCGTTGAGATGCTGCAATAATCCAAGAATTCAACAACCGAGAATTGAAGAACCAAGAATTCAAGAACCAGGAATTCAAGATCCGAGTGCAATAACCCGATGCAATAACATAATATAAATAGCTGGTGCAGATTCTGCACCAGCTCTTTTTTCGCCCATTTTCGATTACCGCGAACCACCCAGGCCTTACGCAGTTACATTGCGCATAGCGCATTTTTTCCCCTTTGGCTTGCCGAAAAAGTAACAAAAGCGCGAAATTTTCGCTCAAATATTGAATGTCTGCGCGAAAAGTTTTAATATCTTTTATATAGATACCTTATATACTGACATGGTAGAGAGGAGGACTTAACATGGGATTATTTGAAGGTAAAGTTGCAATTATCACAGGCGGCGGAAGAGCGACATTAAGCGATGGAAGCTGTGGATCAATCGGCTACGGAATCGCAACCGCATATGCAAAAGAAGGAGCTAATCTTGTTATTACAGGACGTAATGTAAAGAAGCTCGAGGACGCTAAAGAGGAGCTCGAAAGACTTTATGGCATCAAGGTTCTGCCAGTTCAGGCAGACGTTAGCGCTGGTTCAGACAACGAAGCTACCGTTGCAAACGTTGTAAAGCAGACAATAGACACATTCGGACGTATCGATGTGCTTATCAATAACGCTCAGGCATCCGCATCAGGTGTAACACTTGCGGACCACACTACAGAGCAGTTCGACCTTGCTCTTTATTCAGGACTTTACGCAGCTTTCTACTACATGAAGGCTTGCCATCCTTATCTTAAGGAGACAAAAGGTTCGGTTATCAACTTCGCATCAGGCGCAGGACTTTTCGGAAACTACGGACAGTGCGCATACGCAGCTGCTAAAGAAGGTATCCGTGGACTTACAAGAGTTGCTGCAACAGAGTGGGGTCCAGACGGCATCAATGTTAACATCGTATGCCCACTTGCATGGACTGCACAGCTTGAGAATTTCGAGAAGCAGTATCCAGACGCATTCAAGGCAAACGTTAAAATGCCACCTATGGGTCATTACGGAAATGTTGAGAAGGAAATCGGCCGTGTTTGCGTACAGCTCGCATCGCCTGATTTCAAGTATATGAGCGGTGAGACACTCACACTCGAGGGCGGTATGGGTCAGCGCCCATAATCAGCTAATCAGCGCAAGTAATTCAGCGCTTATAATCGGCATTCATAATCAATGCCAATAACCCGTTACGGATTATCCAAAAGCAGTCGCACGAACGCGACTGCTTTTTCTGTGCTTCTTTTTCATGCAATCAGTCGCACGAACGCGACTGCTTTTTCTGATGTGACGCTGGGCAATTGCATATTCTAAGGCCGAGGGCGGTATTGATAATTTCTTGACAAAATGCAATTGAATGTATACAATCGAATAAGCGAAATTCGATAGAAGTGCTGTGCGCACTTCCGATACTAGACCGTGACATTAAGCTGGCCTTCGGGTAAAGGACCAGCAGAGTCAATCCCGGACGAAAGAAACCTACTTTTGACCGGGGAAACAAAACCTTGAACTAAGGAGGAAATTATATGAGTTATACCCAAATTTGTAACGCCCCATGGATGTTTATCTATGTTGGTGCACTTCTCGCTGTGGTTGTTGCCCAGTGCTTGGTATTCATGCGCCGTGCGAAGAAGAACGCACTCGAACTCGGATTAACAGGAACGGACATCCGTAAGGGCCTCACCACCGGAATTTCTATCAGTATTCTTCCAACGATTCCAGTACTGCTCGTATTCCTGTCGCTGGTACCACTTCTTGGCACACCGCTTATCTGGTTGAGACTTTCCATCATCGGATCAGCTCACTACGAAGCATATGCTGCAAGCGTTGCTGTCAGCGCAGTAGGAGAGGAGCTCGTACTGAACGGCTACACCATCAACGGCTGGGTTGCAGCTGCATGGATTATGACCATCGGCGGAAGCGCATGCGTACTCTGGTCCTCGCTGGCAATTAAGCCAATCAGCAAGATGTACGAGAAAGCAAATTCCATCGACATGGGACTGGTGCTCGCACTTGGAACAGGATGCCTTGTGGGCATCATGGCCTTCGTATCCGTAGCATACGGCTTCAGCGCAATGAGCACTAAAGGTGTCGTATTCCTGATCAGCTTTGCAGTCGGCGCAATAATCGTAGTTATATACAACAAACTGCCTAAGCTCAAATGGCTATCGGATTATTGCATGGCTATCAGCATGATTGTGGCGATGGTTGCTGCATGCTTTATTTTCTAGGAGGTGAACAGGATGAAAAAGACAAGAGACTTTAACAGCTGGGTACACTTCTTTGGCATAACCACCAGCTTGCTGTTGCTGGTAGCAATGACAGCTTACCCAATTATCATCAGTATTGTATATGGCGTATGGCCTAATCTCAAACAGCTCTGGCCAGCAATTGTTGCCGTAATTCTCTTTATGGCTCCATGGTGGCCTGGCGAAACCATCGGCTACATGTCAATCATGGGACCAGGAGCTCTGTATATGTCATACATTACTGGTAACGTAACGAATCTGAGAATGCCTGCTACGGTAGGAACTATCAATGCGCTTGGAATTGAGCCTAACACAGAAAAGTGCCACACAATGGCTATCATCGTATGCGGTGCATCTATCATCACGTCCATCGCCGTTCTCGCACTTGGCGTTGTACTTGCAGTACCGCTTCAGCCTGTGCTGGAAATGGAGGAACTTCAGCCTGCATTCACATACGTTGTTCCAGCTCTGTTCGGTGGACTGGTTGCACAGACCGTCCTGAAGGGCGCAAAGAAATTCGTTTTGTGGCTAATCCCGCTGGCTATTTGCCTGTACTGCTGTTATTTCACTACAATGAACAGCGCATATTACATGCTCATCGCCATTGCGGTTTCTGCAATATTATTCATCGCAGATTATAAGCGTAACTCGAAAAAAGAAGAAGCAAAGGAGGCTTAGAGCACAATGGAAGACAAGAAATACATCAAGATTAAATGCGGAAAGCTCTATGATGGTATCAAAGCGGAATTCCAGAAAGACATGGAAATCCTCGTAGAAGGAAAGTATATCAAAGAGGTTGGTCATAACCTCGCTTGCCCAGAAGGAACAGAAATCATCGACCTGTCTGATCTGACTGTTACCCCTGGTCTGATTGACGCTCACGTACACCCAGAATTTTTCCACTTCAAGGATGTTGGAATGATTGATACAATGCTGAATTCTGATGGTTATCGTGCGCTGGCAACATATCATACCGCAGAGAAGGCTCTGTATGGCGGTTTTACAACCATCCGTAGCATGGGCTGGTGGCGTGAATCCTATGAACTGGATGTCAAGAGAGCCATCAATGAAGGATACCTCCCAGGCGCAAGACTTGTAGTTGCTCCACATCTGCTGGGCGCTCCAGGAAGCCACGGAGATATGACTCAGGTTGCTCGTAGCAATCCTCTGATTATGGATTTCCTGCAGGATAAGCTCTTCAAGGGCACGGGCAGTGGTCCAGAGTTCTTCCGCGCAGCAGTTCGTCGTGAAGTAAAGCTTGGTGGTGACTTCATCAAGATTATGGCAACAGGCGGATTTTCTACACCTAACGATGACCCAGATGATATCCAACTGAGTGATGCTGAACTGGCTGCTATCTTCGAGACAGCAAAGAGCCTGAAGGTTACAGTTACCGCACACGCGTATGGTCCAGAACTGATGCAGAAACTGCTGAAGTTCGGTATCGACGGCATGGAGCACGGTTCACTGATGGACGAGGAGACAGCTCGCATGTACGAGGCAAGTGGCGCTTATCTGGTTCCTACTTTTACCCCTTACCAGGACGCTGTCATGAACGACGAAGAGAGTATGCAGCGTAAGTCACCAGAATTCTGCCGTAAGCTTCACTTCTATCAGAAGCGTCTGCAGGATGGCCGTCGCATTATCCTGGACAGCAAGATTAAGCTGGGATATGGCACAGACCACGTTGTTAATTGGCAGAACTACGAGCACGGTATTGAGTATCGTTGCTGGATGGAATGCGGTGCTGATCCATTCCGTATTCTGCAGGCAGCAACAAAGAACAACGCTGAGATTTGCCAGGTAGACGACGTTGTTGGAACCATCGAGCCAGGCAAGTATGCGGACATCTCCGGATGGGGCCGTGACCTGCTGACAGACAAGGATGCACTCCGTGACTGCGCATTCGTTATGAAGGAAGGCGTAAGATACCAGACTGAGAGCAGAATGGGTGTTCAGGAGAAGTAATCTCGGCAAAGAAAAAATCCTTGAATTTTCTCGCTTGGCGGTGTTAAAATACACCCGTTAAAGTTGAGTAGCAAGAAAGCGTAAGTCCAAACGGACTTGCGCTTCTTTTTTTGCGTCGCTTGAAATTTGCGCTTGGCGGGGAATACGCTTGGCGGGACGAAAAGGAGTATTTTTCTATGAATGAAATTGAGCAAAACCAAGATCAAAACAAAAAGGCAAGGCGTCACAATCTCACGCTTGCTATACTTTCTCTTTCGCTTTTGACGGTAATGGCAGGAGCGGCTGTTGCGCCGGCGCTCGGAGTTATAATGGAATATTTCTCAGACAGCGACCCGACACTGGTCCAGATGATTATAAGCGTTCCTGCGATTTTTATCTTCATCACCAACATGGCTTTTCCTGCTCTTTGCAGAAAATACCGGACCAAGAACCTCTTGATGGCTGGGCTTTTCCTCTATACAGTAGGCGGGTGCATCGCCGGCGTCTTCAGCAACATCTATATCGTGTTGGCTTGCAGAGCCTTGGTCGGAATTGGAGTCGGAATAATCATGCCAATGTCCACCGGACTTCTAACCTTCTACTACACGCGCGATAAGCAGGATCGACTGATGGGATATTCCTCTGCGATGAACCAGTTGGGCGGTGCCGTTGCGACTTTCTTTTCTGGAATACTCTCTGGCATAAGCTGGCGTGCGAGCTTTCTGGTATACCTTCTTGGCTTAATCAGCATCGTGCTGTGCCTTGCTTTTCTCCCAAATGAGAGAATTGGCTCAAAGGAAGAAGGCGGTCACAAAAAAGGCGTGTTCAAAGAATATTACCCTTTCATCATTGCGATGTTCCTCTTGATGTTCACATTCTTCGTCTTCCCTGCAGAATTTGCCATCGAAACAGCGAAGGAGGGCATCATCGGACACAATTATGTAACCATCATCATGGCAGGTATGGACGTTGTCGCCTTCCTCGGCGGACTCTCTTTCGCTCACATAAATGCGCGAATCGGTGAAAAAACAAAATTTGTCGCTCCGCTCATGTTCTTAATCGGCTATCTGTTGCTCGAGCTTGTCGGCGGTTGGACAGGCGCTTTGGGCGGGTCGATTCTTGTCGGCTTCGCCAATGGATTAGGCGTTCCTTTTATCATCTCGACGGCCTCTAAGAAGGCAGGAAGAATTGCGACAACAGCTGTAATTCCGCTTATTTCAGCGGCGTTGTACCTCGCACAATTTGTAACGCCTATGATTCTGACGCTTGCCAAAAATGTTTTTTCCGGACTTGGCGTCTCGCACATATCCTACTGCGTGGCTATAGTGACAGCGCTTTGCCTTGCGATATGGTCGTTTACCATCAAAGCCGAAGACCACGGCAAAGAGGCTTGCAGGCAAGAAGCAAAATGAAATAAGAAGATCAAAATCCGCTCTTATTTCAAGTTCGACCGCTAAGTTGAAATAAGAGCGCCTTCAGCAAGATGTATCGATGAATATTGGGGAACTTTTCGGTGCGATTTGCATTGAAAAAGTTCCCCAGTGGAGAAATCGCAAGAATCTAAAAAAGCGCAGATCCGAATGGATTTGCGCTTTTTCTTTGATGTTCGAATTCATATATCTGATTAATTCTGAGCCTCTTTCCCGTTGAGCATCTGCATAAGGCATTTGCGTTAAGCATCCGCGTTTTGTGCTTCTGCGTTCTTGAGCATCTGCATAGGGCATTTGCGTTAAGCATTTGCGTTAAGCGTCCGCGTTCTGTGCTTCTGCGCTCTTGAGCATCTGAACGTTGAGAAGGTTGTATGGCATTTCGACGCCGAATTTGGCGAAGCTCTCGCGAAGGGCCTCGTTCAGCGCGTTATATGTCTGCAGGTATTTGCTCACGGCAACCCAGCAATTCACGGTATACTCGATCGAGTTGTCTCCATATGCGCTGAGCACGACATCAGCCTGCGGTTTTTCCAGGATGGCCGGTATTGAGTGCACTGCGTCCAAGCAAGCCTCCCTGACTGTCTCGGTTGGAGTATCATAAGCGGCATTTATTTTCAACACGATACGGCGACGTCCGAGGGTGGTGTAATTCGTGATTTTGGAGCTTGAGAGATTGTGGTTCGGCTGGAGAACGATCTGGCCGTCCGCCGTTTCAATCTTCGTGTAGTTAAGCGAAATCTCGCGCACTGTGCCCACGGTTCCGTCGGCCTCGATGAGATCGCCAATCGCAAAAGGATGCGTGGAAATGATAATCAGTCCACCTGCGATGTTGCTCATTATATCCTGCGACGCGAGTGTGACACCCAAGGTGAGAACAGACGCGATAGCAGTAAGCGATGTCGTGTTGACGCCGAGGGTTCCAGCCGTAATTATTATGGTCAGAAGATAGAGCACCACCTTCAGAACCTTCAGCATCACTTTCTGAAGCGATTCATTGACGTGCTTTGCACGGCCCATAACTTTTTCGACCGCACGCATCACTAATTTGATAGCGAGCAGGCATGCCACAAGGACTATGACGGCCGTCAGGATCTGGTCGATCTCGTAACCGCCAACTGATGTTGATAGAACTTTTGAAACATTATCCATTTCTACTTAGGCTCCTTTTCTGATATATTTTTTCTCGGCCCCGAACTTCCTTCAATCAATCTGTCTTCCAACTAGACGCCATGACTTTGAGTTCAAAACAAAATTAATTATAAAATTCGCGCGACCTCAAGTCAAGGAAGCGCAGGCTGTGAAGCGCGCCCGAGCCGCGCCCGAAACACGCAATCGAAACGACGCCGAGGCGCGGCCGAGCCGTGCCAGAAACACACAATCGAAACGACACCGAAGCGCGCCCGAGCCTCGTCCGAAAAAGCGTTAAATCCTGAAGTAAATCCCCGAAGATAAGAAAATGAGGATTTATTGAATATGAAGCACAATAGCGTGAGCCAGACAATGCGCACGCTGCCCATTTCCGCTGTAGGTTTAGACCTTTCCGTTCGTTTTTGCGATTCCTTGGCGCTGTCGGCGATTTTCCTGGCGTTCACAATTGGGGTTCCGTTCGTTTTTGCGAT
>CAVAIH010000016.1:0-18267 GCA_963588675.1 Sphaerochaetaceae bacterium
TCCGGTACATCGGATGCCGCAACAAGGTCAGGGATTATTTTTTTTGACAAATCGATGAACGCCTTCGAGCAGATAGACAGCGTCTTTTCCGATTGATAGCCTATGCCAAGCGTTCGATGAGTGCAAGGCTTAATCGGGATAATACGGAAGTTAGCTTTGTTGTTCAAGATGAACATGTTCGGAAGCAAACTGATGCCGAGACCATTATCCACCATTGAGAGGATTGTGTGGTCGTCGTGGCATGTGAAACTGACTAGCGGGGAAACGTTGAACTGCGATAATGTCGAAGACACGTCTTCGTCTATTCCACGTTCTGATGCGATGAATGGGAAATCCGCAAATGCGGATACCGGAAAAGTTTTCTCGTACTCCGTCGGGATGTCAAGATCTTTAGGGATAACTGCACACAGGGGATCTCGTGCCAGAGGGAAGAAACTGAAGGTCTGATCTTTCTGTCGGCTCAGGAAGCCGAAATCAATGCTACCCTCATTCAACCATTTCTCAATGGCTTTGAGGCCACCTTCACGAATGCGAATTGCAATATTCGGATAGAGTTGCTGGTATTTGGCGATTACCGCAGGAAGCCACTGCGATGCAATACTGCAGTAGGTTCCAATGCAAATAGATCCACGCTGAAGGCCATGAACAGAATCAAGAACCTCATCCATACGCTCATAGTGTGTAACCACCTGCCTGATATATGGAAGAAGGAGCTCAGCGTCTGCGGTGAGTTCCACGCCACGCTTCGTGCGTCGGATTAATGTGATGCCCATCTCTGCTTCCAATTTGTTGATTGCATGCGAAACACCGGATTGAGTGTAACCCAATCGTTCCGCACTGACCGTCAGATTGCCAGTACGAGAAACATCACATAAGAGCGCCAATTTATTGATATCCAATCGGCATCCTCCTTCCTTTCACACTTTCCTCTCTTCTAATCTTCTAGCTATTTATTTTAGCATCGAAAACAAGAGCGCCAGATTGAAAAAACTTATACTTTCAGAAGCAAAGATAAGGATAATCGATAAGGAAAAAAAGACGATAACTCTACGCGTTGAAATTGCAACGTTATGAATTTTTTTCATGTTAATAATTAAACAATGTCGCTTCATTCCCAAATACAATCCGATTACAATTCAAGTACATACTGTTAATCGGTATATAAAGATGAGTAAAAAGGAGGAAACAAGATGTCTATTACTCAAGAAACATTGCAGAAACACTTGAAAGATCCTGCAATCTTCTGCTGCAGAAGAGAAAAAGGATTAGTAATCAGTGCGGCTGACCTCGAGGACCCAGGTCTTTTTGACGACATGCAAGAGTCTGGTCTCCTGACTTTGACTCCAGAAGGTCTTTGCATTGAACAGGTTGTTGGATGCACCCTCGTTAAGGACGTTGAGGCTCTTACCCCAATTACAAAGGACATGCTCGACAGAGTTAACGAAGTACAAGACGAACCAGTAGAAGAAGTGAAGGCTACGGATGCAGCTCCAGAGGTTGCTCCAGCAGCACAGCCATGCACAGGAGGAAATGGAATGATTCATATCGAAATCGGAAAAGCAGAGAAATTCGATGGACTGAAGCTTGACGTACCTGTATTTGCAGGCGCAGCTCCAGCAGGTGTAGCAGCAGCTCCAGCAGACGTGAAGACTGGCGAGAAGACTGTTATCAGAAAGCTTATCAAGAAGCATATCAAGATTAGCGACGTTAAGCTTGGAAAAGAAACATCTATCAAGGATGGCGTTATCACTATTGATAAGGATATCGTTAAGAAGGCAGTTGGCGAAGACGTACTGTGCAAGAGCCTTGAACTGGATGTTATCCATCCAAATGAGAGACATATCTACACAGAGACAATCATGGACGTTTGCCCAATCGCTACAAAGGTTGAAGGCGAGCTCGGTGAAGGTGTCACAAAGGTTTGCGACGGCGTAGTATTCATGCTGACAGGTGTTGATGAAGACGGCGTACAGGTTCACGAATTTGGTTCATCCGAAGGTTACCTCGATGAGAAGATGTACTTTGGACACCCAGGATGCGCTGATGAGAACGATATCATCATTCGTTGCCATGCTGTAGTTCAGAGACTTTCCGGAATGACAAGACCAGGACCATTCGCAGCACACAAGTGCCAGGATTACATCGTTCAGGCAATTCGTGAGCAGTTGAAGGGTTACGAAGGCGAAGTTGTTCGTGAAGAAGTATGCGAGGACGTTAGAAGAGTTGGAAACCCAAGAGTTGCTCTTGTTAAGGAAATCATGGGACAGGGCGCAATGCACGACAACGTACTTTGCCCAGAAGAGCCTTGCGGAATCAAGGGTGGACAGAAGAACGTTGACTGCGGTAACGTTCCTATTCTGTTAACTCCTAACCAGGTAAGAGATGGTTCTATCCACGCTCTGACTTGCATCGGACCTGCTACAAAGGAAATGACCCGTCACTACATTCGTGAACCACTGGTAGAGGGACTTGCAGCTGATGACGAGCTCGATCTGATCGGCGTAATCTGCATCGGTTCTCCTCAGGTTAACGATGAGAAGATGTGGGTTTCTGAGAGACTTGGCTCACTGATGGAGAGCATGAACCTCGACGGCGTTATCATTACAACAGAAGGTTTCGGAAACAACCATATCGACTTCATCCAGCACATTGGACAGGCTGGCAAGAGAGGAATTCCAGTAGTTGGAGTTTCATTCTGCGCATACCAGGGTCAGCTCGTAGTTGGTAACGAGTATGCTGATGCAATGGTTGAAGAGAACATGGATGCTGGTGGCTTCGAGGATGATATCGCAGGTACTTCTTGCGTAACACCAGAGGTTGCAGCTCGTGCAATCCAGATGCTGAAGAACAAGATGGCAGGCGTTGCTATCAAGCCAGCTGAGAAGAAGTGGAATAACGACGTTATCAATGCTAACAACAAGCTCCTCGGACTTCCTGAGACTAAGCTTGTAGAAAGCGGAACACTTCACTAATGGATTACATTATAAATCCCGTTAAGATGGGCGGGCTCGTCAAGAATGTGTCGGGTGACATGATTAAGATCCATCTACATGGACGCCTTGGAGTGTTCATTGTACCACGGAGCCTAATCATTGACACTATCCCTATTGAACCTGGTCACGATCTGGAATTCTATTTCAGCTACATCCAGGTGGTCGAAGATCCATTTGACTATGATGATTCGGATATGACTCCCGACCATGAACCACAAGCTTGTCTTATTGGCGGCAAGATAATAGAAGTGAACGATACAGCAATCAGTGTGTCCATCATGAACAACAAAGGAACCATCAATGTTCCGAGAAGATGGGCGTTCACACCGATTCCAATGCAAGTAGGACAGGACGTACAGTTCTACCTGAGTTGCATGAAGATAGTAGGTAAAAAAGATATTCCTATAGAATCAATTTAGGAGGTAAAACAATGAATTTAACAGTTAAAGAAGGTATGCAGTCTGAGATTTTCGTACCTCTGACACCAAAGCCAGTATTTACCGAGCTGAAGAAGCCTCTGAGCGAATGCAAAGTTGCTTTCATTACTGCCGGTGGTATTCACAAAAAGGATCAGACTCCATTCAATACATCCGGAGACTTTAGTTATCGTGTAATTCCGTTCGATACTCCATCCGATCAGCTGATGGTAACTCACGGCGGATTTGATAACTCTGATATCAATAAGGACGTTAACGCAATGTTCCCTATCGATCGTCTTCACGAGCTGCTTAAGGAAGGCTTCATCGGCTCTCTGCCAGAAGAGACTTACACATTCATGGGCGGCGGCGGAAACGTTGAGAAGTTCAGAGGCGAGACAGGTCCTGAAATCGCTCGTAAGCTGAAGGCTCAGGGCGTAGACGTTGTACTTTGCACAGGCGGATGCGGCACATGCCACCGTTCTGCTACAATCGTTACAAGATGCTGTGAAGAGGCTGGTATGAGCTGCTGCGTAATCGCTGCTCTTCCTCCAATCGCTCAGCAGCAGGGTGCGCCAAGAATTACAGCACCTCACGTTCCAATCGGTTCTAACGCTGGTGAACCTAACAACATTCCAATGCAGACAGCAATTCTGAAGGAGTCTTTGGAATGGGTTCGTGATTGCCCAAGCTTCAACCGTGTTAAGGTTCTTCCTTACGAATATCGTCATAACGTATAATCCTTTCAATAATGTACAAGGGGCTGCCATTCATATGGTGGCCCCTTTGTGCACCTATTTGTGCACTTATCTGCACAGTTATCTGTGCATTTATCTACGCACTTATTTGTGTATTTATCTACGCACTTATCTGTGCGTTTAATAGAAAGGAGGATACTTATGGGACTTGGACCAAGTATTAAAATGACAACACTGCATCATTACAGATGTCCTGTCACCAAAGAATTGCTTAAGAACACAGACCTCGAGTACACCGGCATTATCATCGATGGCGTCTCCGAGGTATGTGACGATAAGATCTACACCGCAAAACGCGTGGGTGACCTTGCACAGCTGATGCGTGCCGACGGTGCTATTGTCGCTATCGACGGCTGGGGCAACCATCACGTAGATTTTGTCAACGTTATTGAACAGCTTGGCATTCGAGGAATCCCTAGTGTCGGACTGAGCTATATTGGACTGCAAGGACGACTTGTTTGTTCGAATCAGTATGTAGATTGCGTTGTGGATTTTAACAAGAATGAGAGTGGATATGAATCGTGCATTGTCGGTGACAATAATCTAACTGAGTACGATGCGATGAAGGCCGTTGCGCTTTTGAAGAATAAGCTAAAGAAAGCAGGAAAATATCCGTCAACTTCCGACATCGCAGAGGAGAAGGTTCTGCGGAGGCTTCTGCGCAAGACTTTCCATATAGATAATGTCGTATGGGGAAATGAAACAAGCATTGATCGCGGAACGCTGACCATTCGAAAAGGAATCGAGAAACCACTTATCGAGGCGTCACCTCGAATTAAAGATATTAATGTTACCATTCGCAAACCGGGCGAGACGGACTTCTATTCGAACTCCAATCTCGACTATTCACCTATTGCTTGCAAGGTTCGTGGAGAGCTGGGCGAAGGCGTTACTCACCTGCTGTCAGGCATCACTGTGATGATTACTGGCGTAGAAGATAAGAGTGGATTCCAGCCATCCAACATCGGATCATCGGAAGGCCCATTTGCTAAGCAAGTTGTTTTCGATCGGGCAGGCACCCCTTCGAAGGATGATTACCTTTTACACGTAGATGTCCTCTTCGAAGAGGGCGAAGGGCGTACCGCAGAAGGTATCATGGCGGCGCACGAAGCGGCAGACCGAATCGTGCAGGAGATTCGTCGTGAACTTGTGAAGTTGGAGAATATGAAGTACGAACGCGAGGAATTCCTCGATATCGCGCGTCCGGGCAAGCCAAAGATTATCCAGGTGAAGATTGTTTCTGGCCTTGGCAACATGTACGATTCAGCGATGTTCCCTTATGAGCCAGGCGGTTACCTCGGTAGTCATAACATGATGGACTCCAAGAATGTGCCTTATGCTGTCACACCTAACCAAGGAAATGACGGCGTGCTCCATTCACTGCTGTAGCGCACTTGGTTTCGGAAGAAACACATAGAAAATAACGAAAAACGCTTTACCGCCGACGGGGAATCCCCGAAAACGGTAGAGCGTTTTTTGATGCTATTGCAAAACACCCCCGTAAATGCAATAGGTGGGTGCCCGACCCCAAGAAAAGTTATAGAGCCAATAAATTGACTTCCGCTTGTTTTTAGGCTAAAATACAAGTACATCGTATTTTAGCCTAAAACGAGGCGAATCTAAGAAAACAGCGCAAAGGAGGCGGAGCAATGTATATTGAAAGACAACTTGAAAAAAAGTTTATTGCTATAAGCGAGGAGTACGCCTGCGTGCTTGTGACAGGCCCTCGTCAGGTCGGCAAATCGACTATGCTTCGTCACTTGATGGAAGGAACGGCACGAGAAGAGGTTTCGCTGGACGATCTACAGGAGCGTAGGCTTGCCAAATCAGACCCAGCGTTATTTTTGAAGATGCATCCTGCACCTGTTCTTATCGATGAGGTTCAGTATGCGCCAGAGCTATTTTCGTATATCAAGATTGCCGTAGATAATGGTGCTGATCCTGGCTCTTATTGGCTGACTGGATCTCAGGCTTATCGTCTGATGGAGCTTGCACAGGAGTCCTTAGCGGGAAGAACCGCAATTCTTCATATGCCCGCGCTATCGCAGGCCGAGCTATGTGGAGCAAAGGACGTTTCTCCTTTTTCGCTTGAACTTGACAACCTGAACGCTCGTAAAGGCCTGCTTTCTCGGGCTACTCCGAGTGAAATCTATCAAAGAATATGGGACGGCGCACTTCCGGGCCACAGAAGTGGCAAATATAAAGACCGTGATGTTTTCTATAGCAGTTACATTCAGACATATATTGATCGCGATGTAACCACGGACATTCCGGGCGTAGATAAGTTGCTTTTCTCAGACTTCATTCGTGCCTCTGCATGCAGAAGTGGACAGATGCTCAACCTCCACGATATCGCCGGCGACGTGGGTGTAAGTGACGATACAGCAAAGCGCTGGATGAAGGAGCTCGAGAAATCTGGCATTGTGTTTTTCCTGCATCCATACTCCAACAATCTTTTGAAGCGGACAATCAAGACACCGAAAATGTATTTCTTTGATACGGGCCTTGTCTGCTATCTGACTCGGTACTCAAGCCCCGAAATTCTGATGAACGGAGCGATGAACGGAGCCATCTTAGAAAACTACGTTGTGTCGGAAATCATGAAGACCTATGCGAACAGCGCAAAGGAGTGCTTGCTCCACTATTATCGTGACAAGAACAGCAACGAGATTGATCTGATTATGGAGAGCGACGGGAAGCTTCACCCTATCGAAATCAAGAAGAGCATAAATCCGCCGACACAAATTACGGGTGCGTTCAAACTGCTTGACAAGGCTTCAATACCGAGAGGAGAAGGCGCAACCATTTGCCTTAGAGAGTCTTTAAGTGCCATAGACAGCAACACATATATTATCCCCGTGTGGATGATTTGAACTTAAAGGAAAAAGCAAGAAGAAAAAACGCTTTACCGCTGACGGGAAATCCCCGAAAACGGTAGAGCGTTTATTTTTTGAATAGTTCTGATTCCGCCTTAAGGTCAGCCATGCTGGAATATCTCGGAGCAGTAGGATCGTTACAACTTCTTCCCAACCGCCTCGGCTACCGTGCAGGCTGAGGACCAGCAGAACTGAAGATTGTAACCGCCTGTATTCCCGTCGACGTCAAGAACCTCGCCGATGGCGTATATGCCAGGGTGGGCCTTGAGCTCCATTGTTTTGAGGTCAACGCAGGAAAGCGCAATTCCGCCTTTGGTGACCATTCCGTTAGGCTCGCAGGCCTCTATTATAAAAGTATCTGCTGTCAGAAGTGACTCAAGCTTCTTGGTCGAAATGAAGCCTTTGTCCGTCATGGCGCGCTTGGCGATAAGACGGTAGAGCCTCTTAGGGAGCCGGCTTTCAGCGTCGCCGAGAGGATCTGATGAGCCCGGAAGCCAATTGATTCTGATCTGCTCGCCTGCTTCGGCATATCTTGAAATATTCAACACCGCAGGTCCTGACAGATTCTTGTGGGTGAGGAGTATGTCACCTTTCTGCTTGTGGGAATTCTTGCCTGTCCCTATGCAAAGCTCGACATCGGAGACGGATATCCCGGAGAGCTCCCCGTAAGTATAATCCACGACTCTGATCGGTGCGAGTGCCGAGCGAGGCTCGATGAATTCAAGCGATGGGATTTTTCTAAGAGCAGGATATAGGGAACCGTCTGAACCGCTTGCAGGATAGGTTATGCCACCGCAGGCTATGATTATATTATCGCTGAGACCTAATAGCTCTGTCAGGTCAGAAATCTCGCAATCTGTAACTATCGTCCAAGCGTTTTCTGACGCTTTTTTAAGTAACAGATTGAGAACGTCTTCGGCATTCATAGAGGCAGGGTGGACAAGGCCCTTCTCGTCACAGATAAGCTCCAGCCCGTTATCACGGAAGAAATCCATCATGGAAATATTATTGTGCTTGTACAGGCAAGTCCTGATTTTCCTACCGTTATCTCCATAGCAGAAGGTGAAGTCCTTGATGGAACCGCCGTGCGTAATGTTACAGCGACCACCGCCTGAAAGAAGGAGCTTGCGACCAGGCTTGCTTCCTTTCTCTATAATAAGGCCGTGCTTAACCTTGAGATTGACTGCGCACATCAGGCCAGCCGAACCGGCGCCGACGATTATCGCATCGTATTTTGTATTGGGCTTCAATTTCTGCTTCAAATCTTGTTTCATACATCGATTATACCATACGAATTTTATAGCGAAAATATTCGAAAATAATCACACACTTTAAGGTGAAATGCGTTACAATAGATTGGGTTTTTGCGTAGACACGCACAGACGCGTGCAAATAATGCACACAGATGTGTACATATATGTGCATACGCAAACAAAAGGAGGACAAATGGATTTTCAGGTAAGCGGAATGGGCTGTGCGGCATGTGCGGCAAGAGTTGAATCAGCGACAAAGGCAGTACCCGGCGTAGAGGACTGCGTTGTTAGCCTGCTTACAAATTCCATGACGGTTACTGGAACGGCAGACAGCGATGCAATAATCTCCGCGGTTGAGTCGGCAGGTTACGGCGCAAGGCTCAAGAAAGAAGGCGAGCAGAGTACGGCAGAGCTTCTACAGGATACCACGACTCCTAAGCTTAGAAAGCGCCTTATAGAATCGCTGATTGTGCTCGCTGTCCTGATGAGCATTTCCATGGGCCACATCCTGACAGGAATGCTCGGCGGAATAACCCAGCTTGTTCTCTGCACCATCGTAATTCTGATCAACAGAGATTTTTTCATCAACGGCTGGAAGGGCATAATCCACAAATCCCCGAACATGGACACGCTCGTAGCGATGGGCTCGTTCGTATCGTATGTCTGGAGCATTTACATGCTTTTCTCGGAGGCCTCAACCCAGCATCTGTATTTCGAAACATCGGCGATGATACTCACTCTTATCACCGTCGGCAAAATGCTCGAGTCGATGGCGAAGGGAAGAACGACGGACGCTCTCAAGGCTCTTGTCAATCTCACGCCTGAGACGGCGATTATCATAGAGGACGATGAAGAGGAAGAGATTCCGGTTAAGAGAATGTCCGCGGGAGTTGTTTTTGTCGTAAAACCAGGTGGCAAAATTCCGGTAGACGGCGTTATTCTCGAGGGAACGACAAGTGTCGATGAGTCGATGCTCACAGGAGAGAGCATACCTGTGGATAAAGGCCCTGGAGATACCGTATGTTCAGCGACGATTAACAGGCAAGGGTATTTCAAGGCGAGAGCGACCAGGGTCGGTCAGGACACAAGTCTTGCACAGATTATCGAGCTTGTGAGCAATGCGGCGGCTACCAAGGCACCTATTGCGAGAACTGCGGACAGGGTTGCGGCGATTTTCGTCCCTGCGGTATTGATTATCGCGGTGCTTGTTACGGTGATTTGGCTACTTCTCGGCTACGGCCTTGAGACGGCGCTGATTAGAGGCGTGGCTGTACTTGTTATCAGCTGTCCTTGCGCACTCGGTCTTGCGACTCCGGTTGCGATTATGGTCGGCAACGGCATAGGCGCGAGAAAAGGCATATTATTCAAGACGGCATCGGCTCTCGAGCAGATGGGAAATATAGATATCATCGCGCTCGACAAGACGGGCACGATTACTAAAGGAAAACCGGTCGTTACGGATATTGTTCCAGCAGAAGGCATATCCGAGAACGAATTGATAGATTGTGCGGTAGCGCTTGAGGGAAGAAGTGAGCATCCGCTTGCAAATGCGGTTGCCAATCTGACGACAAATGCAAATATCGAGCTTGCGGATTTTGAGGCTGTTCCTGGAAAAGGAATCAGGGCTTATGCGAGCGCGAGTGCAAGCGAGAACGCGAGCGAGAACAGAAACGAGAACGCAAATAAGATCTCGAGCGCGAACGGAGCCGAGAACGCAAGCGAGAACGCAAAGAAGCCGATCCTTGCGGGAGGAAAGCTCGATTTTATAAAAGAATACTGCGGAGATGTGGCAAGCGAGCTCGAAGCCAAGGCGGAGGAACTTGTCTCTCAGGGAAAGACGGCGATGTTTTTCTCAAAGGGAGAGACCTGTCTTGGAATAATCGCGGTTGCTGACGAGATTAAGGATGACAGCGTCTCGGCGATAGCCGAACTCAAGGCGATGGGCAAGAAGCTTGTCATGCTCACAGGAGATAATTCCCGCACCGCTTCACATATAGCGAAGATGGCGGGAGTCGATGATTATATATCGGATATTAGGCCGGATGGAAAGGCGGAGGCAATAACGGAGCTTAAGAAGCAGGGCAGTGTAGCCATGGTCGGAGACGGCATAAATGATGCGCCTGCTCTTACGATTGCGGACCTCGGTGTTGCCATTGGGGCTGGCACGGATGTTGCGATAGATGCAGCGGATGTCGTCCTCGAGGGAAGCAGTATATCCGACCTTGTGACGGCTTGCAGAATAGGTAACAAGACGCTTAGAGTAATTAAGCAGAATCTTTTCTGGGCGTTCTTCTACAATGCTCTGCTCATTCCACTTGCGGCTGGAGCTTTCACAACACTGCTGTCAGGATGGACTCTGTCGCCTATGCTTGCGGCAGGAGCGATGAGCATTTCGAGCTTCACAGTATGCATGAATGCGTTGAGGCTCAATGTCATGAAGTATTAATAAGAAAAAAGGTGTGATTATCAGATGAGAAACAAGACTGGAATAATTGAATCACTGATAGAGAAAAGGCGCGAGCAGGAGGAAATTATAGCAAAACAGCTCGCCGAGGATGAGAAGCAAGAGAAGGAAAGCCACGAGTTAGAAAGCTCTCTCGAAAGCCATCTCGAACTTCTGAAGGAAGAAGAGAAAGCGATCAGAAGCAAGGACGCGAATCGGTACAACAGCATCAGATGCGATTTTCTCGGAACGGAACTTTTCCCTGAGCTTCCACAGAAGGAGCACAAGGAAATCGTCGAAGTTGAAATTGAGGTCGAAGCCGAAGCCGAAGCCAATGCCAAAGCTAACGCCAAGGCAAAAGCAAAAGCAAAAGCCAAAGCTAAATCCAAAGCCGAAAAAGTTGAACCTCTTAATGAGCCAGCTCTCAAGGACTGCATCAAGGGCGCGCCGATGTGGTTCATGCTCTTTGGAGGAATTATAGGCCTAGCTGGCGTGCAGACTCTTGTCTTCCAGATGGTTGAGGGCGGTATAAGAAATGCTATCGTGTGGCTGATAATCGGACTTGGCCTTGCGCTTCTTGTGGCTGGCTCGGCAATAGCATGGATGAGAAGAGCTCACTTTATGAAGCTTAGCAAGCTGGCCTCCTCGGATTCGGATTCGGGTTCAGATTCAGAGCCAGATTCAAATTCAAATTCAGATAAAGCTAGAAAAGCTACTAAAGAAATCATCGTAGAGAACAAGAATTTCCCTGCAGAATACAATGCATATAAGCAGAAGGTCTTTGCGCTTTACAAAGAGAATCTGAGAAAGCAGAGCGAGCTTAGCAAGCAGAAGGAGCAGGCCGAGAAGGCAGAGCAGACTGCCCACAAGGATACAGAGGCTGTATCTACTGCAAAGGCCATGATCGAGAAAATCGACCATATACTCTATCCAGGGCTTCTTCCAGTCGCAAATCCGGGCTGGGACAGCAAGGACCTCGAGAAAATCCTGAAGGTAGTAAAGTCAGGCAAGGTCGACGATTTCGAAGAAGCTTGCAAATTTTATATGCAGTATCAGAAACAGCATTCAAAGTAGAAATAAAGAGAATTAAGAATCGCAAGAGATTCATAACGGAATCATAAGCGAATTGTAAGAGAATTAAGAATCATAGAAAATCACAAGTAGATCAGAAATGAAAGAAGAAATGCAGAAAACAAATAAAGTCAAGCTCAGAAGCGTTCTCATCCCCTCGGCATTTATCCTTTTCGCGATAGCCGTTATTTTCAATTGTTGCAGAGGATATGCGAGCGGTGGACTTGACGATAAATTAATGAAGAAGAACAGGGCAGAAGTAAAGGCGCTTCAGACCGCTGTTGTAGCGGATGTTGAATCGGCGGTAAATGCGCTCGACAAAGCCAACGAAGTGGATTCGACTGCGAGCCAGAGAATAAGATACCAGAGGATGTTCTCTTCGAGCGTAATTCTCGGCGACTCGCTGACGGAGGGACTTACGGTATACAACTGGCTTACCGAGGCAACCGTTTTTGCGCAGGTCGGCGGTTCCGTTGTCTACGGCGAAGAGAATTTCCAGAAGGCGGCTTCAACATATCCTAAATACGCTTTCTTCGCCTTTGGTATGAATGATATGGGAAATTACAGCGGTGACGCGTCTGCCTTTATAGAGCAGTACACGAAGCTCCTCAAGGGCTTCCAGAAAACATCTCCTAAGACCAGAATCCTCGTCAACTCGATAAGCACTCCGACCGAAGATGCGATCAAGGACAATTCGTCAATCGGCCATTACAAGGAGTTCAACGAGGCAATCAAGCAGATGTGCAAGGACAACAATTATACATATATAGATATATCGGATATTCTTCCGTCGCATCCTGAATTGTATGCTGGTGACGGAATTCATGCGGACCCAAGCTACTATCCTGTCTGGATGGACAAAATGATAGAGTCTGCAGGAATGTAACGGCGCGAAAGTATCATTAACTAATTAAGGCTCCACTGCCCTCGGGCATGGAGAGTGTCACAAGAATAAAAGAAAGAATGGACAAAGAAATTACAGAAAAATCACAAATTATAGACCTCGGCTCTCTGCTTTGCAAAATTTTATTTATAGCAATTCTGGCGGGCTTCCTTGTTTTCGTATATTCACGAGCAAGCGCCAAGGATGTCGACCTTGAGAAGGTAGAAACGAAGTTGACCGAGACAACCGACATAATGACGCTGATGACCGAAGCAAGCGACAGAGACCTGATGCAATTCATAGGCCTTGATGCGTCAAGCTATGAGCAGGTGATTTATTACAGAAATACAACGGCCCTTGCCGTAGAAGAGCTCTTGATTGTCAAGGCCAAGGACGAGAGCCAGCTCAGCGATGTTGAGGACGCCGTTAATGCGAGAATCAAATCGCAGATTAAGGCCTACGACAGTTACGGGCCTGCGCAGGTTAAGCAACTTAAGAATGCGCTTCAGCTTGAGAAGGGCAATTATTATTTCTATTGCACTGGCGACAGCGCAAATAAATATGAGGAGGTGCTTTTGAATGCTGTTCAGTAGTATTTTCTTCATATTTATGTTCCTGCCTATTACAGCGGGCGTATATTTTCTGATACCTAAGAAGAGACTCGATCTCCGAAACGTCTGGCTCCTTATAGTCAGCTTGATTTTCTATAGCTGGGGAGAGCCTGTATATGTTTTTCTCATGATATACAGCGCAATCTTCAACTGGTTCATGGCGATTCAGATAAATAAAGAGAAGTTAAGAGGCGGAAGCGGTAAGCGCAATATGATTTTCACGCTTATAATCAACCTCTTCATCCTCGGATTCTTCAAATACTGGAGTTTCCTCCTCAACACCATCAACGACATCACGGGCCTCAACATCAAATATACGGCACTGGCACTTCCTATCGGTATTTCGTTCTATACCTTCCAGGGCCTGTCATATATTTTCGATGTATATCGCGGTAACGTTGCGGTGCAGAGGAATCCGCTCAAGGTGGCGCTTTATCTTGCGCTGTTCCCACAGCTCATCGCAGGTCCTATCGTAAATTACAAAGACATCGAAGACCAACTCGACGAGCGAACATGCAGTTGGGAGAGATTCGGTAAAGGCGCTGAGCGTTTCATGCTCGGCCTCGGCAAGAAAATAATCCTTGCGAATAATCTCGGAGCCCTCTTTGATACCATCTGCGCTCTGCCTAATTCGAAAATGTCCTTGATCACAGCTTGGATTGGCATACTCGGATATACCTTCCAGATTTATTTCGATTTCTCCGGATATTCGGATATGGCGATAGGCCTCGGCCACATGTTCGGCTTCGAATTCAAGGAGAACTTCAGATATCCATATATCGCAAAAACAATTACGGACTTTTGGAGGAGATGGCATATCTCGCTAAGCACCTGGTTCCGTGACTATGTGTACATCCCTCTCGGCGGTAACCGTTGCAGTAAGGCAAGACACATACTGAACCTCCTGATCGTATGGTCTCTGACGGGACTGTGGCATGGAGCGAACTGGAATTTTGTAGCATGGGGTACATATTTCGGAATAATCCTGATCCTCGAGAAATACGTGATCGGCAAATACATAGAGAAGTGGCCGTCGTTCTTCCAGCACCTATACACGATGCTGATAGTAATCATAAGCTGGGTATTCTTCAGCATCACAGATACAGGGAAAATGTTCTCTTATCTTGCGATGATGTTCGGCGTAGGCGGAGTGGATTTCGTAAATACGACAGCTCTTTATTATCTTAAGAGCAACATAATACTCCTTGTTGCCTCTGCGGTAGCAAGCACGCCACTGCCACTCGGAGAGTTCGAAAGAATCAAGAAGGATTTCCCAAGGCTTGGAATGATTGTCGTAATAGGCATTTTCTTCCTTGCGGTATCGTATCTTGTATTCGGCTCATATAATCCATTCCTATATTTCAGATTTTAGTAGATAAGAACAATGAGAGAAACTGAGAATAAATCAAATATAAATATACCTGCAAAAGCCGATGGCGAGGTCGAGACAAAGCCAAGAACCGAAACCAACTACGGCGTGACAATGGGCGTATGCTTTGCGGTAATCCTCGCATTTTTCTTTATCGCGAACATCCTCGTTCCAGATAAAGAATTTTCCGAGCAGGAGAACCGCTCACTGCAGACCTTCCCTGAATTTTCAATCGGAGAATACACAAGCGGGCGATTTGAGACCAAGCTCGAGAACTACGCGAACGACCAATTCATCGCAAGAAATGCTTTTATCAAGCTCAAGACCGCAAGCTCTGTGAGCGCGGGCTCTGTATACTCCAACGGAGTGTGGAAGGGCAAGGACGGCTACCTTATAGAGGATGCCACAGAGCCTTCAGACGAATTGATTAAGAAGGATATCGAAGCGATTTCCGCATTCAAGGCTAAGCATCCGAACCTTACGATGAGAATGCTCCTTGCGCCTACCGCTGTGAACGTGTATGCCGACAAGCTTCCTGCATTTGCTAAGCCAGCTGACCAGAATAAATACATGGATGAACTGCTTGAGGGCGTAAGCTCGGCGGGCGTTCAGGTCGTAGATGTGCGAGAGATCTTCGCGGAGAAGAAGGATGATGTTCAGCTGTATTACAGAACCGACCATCACTGGACAAGCGACGGCGCAGGCATTGCTTTTGCTAAGCTTGCTTCTGACATCGGTCTTGAAGAAAAAAGTTATAAGCTCTATGAAGTTAAGGATGACTTCGTAGGTTCGCTCGCGTCGAAGAGTGGCTTCGTCGGCGGTAAGGCGGATGTGATGAAGCTGACCATGGCTGAGAACGGCCTCAATTCCGTAATCTATTATTACGATACGCAGGAGAAGACCACCGCATTCTACAAGCTGAAGAACTTAAATAAAAAAGATGCCTATACGGTATTCGGAGGAAACAATCATCCTCTTTATACGATAAAGACACCTACTTCTAATAATAGAAGATTGCTGTTGATAAAGGATTCCTACGCTAACAGTATGATCCCTTATCTCGCACAGCATTATAGAGAAATTGTCGTTGTCGACCCAAGATACTATTACGATAATCTTGAGGATTTGATGTTGTCAGAACAGGTGAACGAGGTTCTCTTCCTGTACAATGCGAATACATTCTTCGGCGACGAATCGCTGGCTCTCATGCTCAGCGAGAGCTAGTCTTGCTTGGAATTTGAAATTGCCCGAATTTGGATTTGCTTGAATTCGGGCTTTCCTGAATTTGCACTTGCCCGAGCCTAGTTCTGCTTGGACTTGAGCTTGTCGAGCACGCATTTGTATCCGCCCGGGCCGAACTGCAGGCATTTGTTGACTCTGCTGATTGTCGCCGAGCTACAGCCTGTGCGCTGGCTTATCTCGTTGAAAACAATGCCCTCGTCAAGAAGTTTTGCGACCTGAAGCCTTGAGGATATGTCAATGAGCTCCTTGATCGTGCATATATCATCGAAGAAAGCGGAGCATTCCTCTTCTGTTTCGAGAGAAATGACAGCTTGATAAAATTCCTTCATATTTGACTTATCTGTATCCGTAAGCATTTTGGACTCCCTTCGAATTGCTTCTGCCGATTTGCATTTGACCAGTGAATTACTAAGTGAAATAATCAGTAATTGGCGAAATAGTTGGCAGGATATTGGCGAAATAATCGGCAGAATATCGGCGAAATTTAATTAAAAGCAGTGCTGTTTAGCACGCTAATATTATAGCACATTAAAGTGCGACATGTATAGCCCGCACGCGCACTGCACATCGTTACGGCGAAGGCTTTTCGCACTTAAATCGAATCAATCAAGAAAATGAGCAGAAATTACAAAGAAAGATACCAAGACGGTAATAGAAAAGAGAATAGGCACGGCTTTCTCACGGCGCTACTCGGAATAGTGGCATCGGTCTGCATTTGCTTTGTCGTTCTCGTTTCGGTCGCCGAGCTCCTGCTCTATCCTCTCGGAAGGATGTGGTTCAGCAGGGAATTCGACAAATACAGCGTTTTCGAGAATATGCAAATCGAGATGTCCATGGACGAGGCCCTCGATGTAGCTGACGGCATGATGGACTATCTTCATGGGCAAAAATCCGCGCCTGGAGATTTCTTCACGGAGCGCGAGCTGAAGCATCTTGCGGACTGCCGGGAAATCGCGGAGAACATTTTCCTTCTTCGCTGGATCGCGGTTGTCGCAATTATAGTGCTTCTTGTTCTAATAAAAGCGCTTCGCCGTCATAGGGCGAAGCAGACTATCGCAAATACTTATGCATTTACATCAATTCTATCTCTTGCGGGACTTGGCTATCTGTGGTACAGAGCCAATCAGGGTTTCGGGGAACTCTTCGAGGAATTTCACCAGCTTATGTTCGACAACAACCTCTATATCCTAGACCCGGCAGAGGATAATCTTATCAACCTGCTCCCGCAGGGATTTTTCTCTGATACGGCGCTGGCAATCGCTCTTATGTATATTGCCGTAAGCGTCATTCTTCTATTCCTCGCAAGGAAATACAGAAAGGCCTAAGCCGTATAATCAAATCAAACCAACAAGAAAGGCTTAGGTCTTATGACCTAAGCCTTATTTTCATAGCGATCCATCAAGAAAGGCTTAGGCCCTATGACCTAAGCCTTATAACTAAGCTTTATATTCGAAGCAATCCATGTATTTAAGCTTGAATAAATTCTTCTCGTGAAGCGCATCTATGCGAGCCTTTGTTGCAGGATCGTCGATTTGCCCTGTTCTGATATATCGGTCGAGGACCTCGTAGCTGAATCCGAGCTTCTCCTCGTCGGACATTCCGCTGAGCCCATCGGTTGGAACTTTTTCGACGAGAACCGAAGGAACGCCAAGCTCTCTTCCGATTGCGCGAATCTCAGCAGTCGTAAAACATGACAGAGGGCTCATGTCGCCAGCCGAATCGCCGTATCTTGTCGAATAACCGACCCAATCCTCTGACATATTGCAGGTGTTGATGACCCTTCCGTTGCGTGACTGTCCTACCGCATAGAGCGTCGACATTCTAAGCCTTGGCGCAAGATTGATAATAGAATCCTTGCTAAGCGAGATGCCAGCAGATTCAATCTGATCCTTGAGACCATTGAAGCCATCTGAAATATTTACAACATAATGTTCGATTCCAAGGTGGTCAACAAGAAGCATCGCCATATCGAAGTCGTTCTGCTCTCCGTTAGGCATAAGCACTCCGATTACTCTGTCCTTGCCGAGAGCCTCGACACAAAGTGCGGATGCAATCGAGCTGTCCTTACCACCGGAAATTCCTATTATCGCATTGCAACCAGGGCCGTTTTTCTCGAACCATGCTCTTATCCATTCAACGGTTTCCTTAGTTGCGCGTTCAGCATCAAAGTCCATTTTTCTCCTCCCTTTGTACTGTACAATAATGTATAAATATTTATATTTCACAAAAATTGTAGCACAGACAACAAGCATTCTCCAGTATGATATACTAATAACAAACGCCTCCCAGTATGGTATACTGAGGACGAACTAAGTACACATTACGGATGCGCCAAGGACATACCAAGGACGC
>CAVAIH010000017.1:0-18143 GCA_963588675.1 Sphaerochaetaceae bacterium
CCCCCGTAAATGCAATAGGTGGGTGCCCGACCCCAAGAAAAGTTATAGAGCCAATTTAAGACGCACGCTCACCGCGAATTGCACGGAGGGCGTGCGTCTTTGTTTATTGTCGTGAAATTATAAGAGAGATAGGAGAAAAGGAAAATGCAAATTGCAGAGCTAATTAAGTACGAAGGCGACAATTCTACCTTCATTTGGAAGCACCCCAGTGAGGACTTCAATTCGCTGACACAGCTGGTTGTTCACGAATCGCAAGAGGCTATTTTCTTCATGAATGGCCAGGCCCTCGACCTATTTGGTCCGGGCAGGTACACTCTTGAGACACAGAACATTCCACAAATAGGCAAGCTTCTGAGCAGAAGCACGGGCGACAAAACGCCATTTCACTGCGAAGTCTATTTCATCAACAAGACTATACAAATGGCGATAAAATGGGGCACCGACAGCAAGGTGCAGTATATTGAGCCGACTTATGGCTTCCCAATTTCCATCGGTGCGTCCGGCGACATGGCACTGCGTGCCGAGGACAGCCGTAAGTTGCTTTTGAAACTTGTCGGAACGGAGAACAATCTTAGTCAAGAGAAATTGGTCTCATTTTTCCGAGCTTTCCTGATGACACGCGTCAAGACCTACATAGCGCAAGTCATCAAGGCAAAGGCAATCAACATTTTTGAGATAGACGAAAACCTCACAGCTTTTTCTGAGGATATTCATAGGTTGCTTATTCCAGATTTTGCCGATTACGGCATATCGCTTGATCGCTTTTTCGTGACAACTATCGTTAAGCCAGACGGCGAAAGACAATATGAGAAATTCAAGGAACTGCATTTCAGACAATACGCCGACATCGCCGAGGCAAAGATTCGCCAGCAGACGGATATCATCTACGCGCAGACGGAGGCACAGAAGGTAGTCATAGACTCACAGGCGCAAGCGACAAAGCGTGCGCAGGAGGGATACACCTATGCACAGGAGCGAGGATTTGATGTTGCAGAGAAGGTTGCCCAGAACGAGGCCGTTGGACAGTTTACCAACATGGGAGTAGGTCTCGGCACGATGGCTGGCGTCGGAGGCGCGGTCGGAGGAGCAGTCGGTAGTGCGGTCAACGACGCTATGAAAGCGACGACTGAACCTGCAGTGACACCGCAACCAATGAATGGGACAAATGATATGACTGCTTTCAAGGCTAAGATTGAGAAACTACTCGTCATGAAGGATGCCGGACTGATAAGCGAAGAAGAATTCGCCACAGCGAAGGCAAAGCTTCTTGCAGATATATAAAAAGGAGGAGCAAAGACAATGAAAAAAGGATTTAAAACATACATTATCGCATGGGCAATCCTGCTTGCGCTTTTCAATATAATCTGCTTCGTGACCCCAAATGAATTTGCTGGAATGGAGAAGTTTGGCGGTGCATTCTGGGCGGGCTATGTATTCATTACGTTGGCATTTATCGGTCAACTTGCATGCGCATACTTTGCGTTCAAGGCGGAAAACCTCACGAAGCTCTTTTACAATCTTCCACTTATAACGATAAGTTACACAGGGCTTATATTAACCATCATATTCGGCGCAGGCTGTATGGTGATACCAGGTCTGCCAAATTGGGTCGGCATAATCGTGTGCGCTGTAATCTTTGCCTTTACAGCAATTGCAATTCTAAAGGCGAAAGTCGCAGGAGACATAGTTACAGCGACAGATGAAAAGGTGAAAGTTCAGACCTCGTTCATACGCAGTCTGACAGCTGATGCCGAGGGACTCATGTCGAGGGCGCAGTCAGTCGAGGCCAAAACCGCTTGCAAAAAAGTCTATGAGGCACTGCGGTATTCCGATCCAATGAGCAGTTACGCCCTTATAGATATAGAAACAGAAATTAAGGACAACTTCTCGGCATTCAGCACAAAGGTGAAAGCAGGCGAGACCGATTCCGCCCTTGCCGACGAACTTGTTAGTCTGATTGAAGACAGGAACAGAAAGTGTAAAGTGATGAAGGGAGAAATAAACAATGGCAGTATTTAAATGCAAAATGTGTGGAGGCACAATAGAATTTGAGCAAGGTGCAACGGTCGGCGTGTGCGATAGCTGTGGCACGAAGCAGACGCTTCCACGCCTTGACGACGATAGAAAGGCAAATCTCTACGACCGCGCAAATCATTTCCGCCGGAACAACGACTTCGACAAGGCAATGAGTATTTATGAGCAGATACTCAACGAGGATAATACCGATGCCGAGGCGTACTGGTCGCTCGTACTCTGCCGTTATGGTATCGAATATGTTGAGGATCCTTCAACACATAAGCGTGTTCCGACTGTCAACCGCGCACAGTTCACTTCAATATTTGCGGACGAGGACTATAAATCAGCCTTACAATATGCCGACGGCTATCAAAAGGAGATATATGAACAGGAAGCCAAGGCAATAGATGACATTCAAAAGGGAATCCTTGCAATTTCCCAGAAAGAAGAGCCCTTTGATGTCTTCATATGCTACAAGGAAACAGATAATAATGGCAGAAGAACGCCAGACAGCGTTCTTGCAAACGACCTCTATCACCAGCTGACGCAGGAAGGCTTCAAGGTTTTCTTCAGCCGTATTACACTCGAGGATAAGCTCGGCACGGCATATGAGCCATATATTTTCGCTGCACTTAATTCTGCAAAGGTCATGGTGGTTCTCGGCACCAAGCCAGAGAATTTCAACGCAGTATGGGTCAAGAACGAGTGGAGCAGATATTTGGCGCTTGTAAAAAAATCAGGCGGGAAAAAGGTCCTGATTCCTGCTTATCGTGACATGGATCCATATGACCTACCAGAAGAATTCTCACATCTGCAGGCACAGGATATGTCCAAGCTTGGCTTCATGCAAGATCTTATACGTGGCATTAAGAAGATTGTTTCTGCCGATACACCAAAGGCAACGGTCAAGGAGACTGTTGTGGTAAATGGCGGCGGAGCGGCAGTAGCGCCACTTTTGAAGCGTGCATTTATGTTCCTTGAGGACGGAAACTGGCAGGAGGCCAATGAATACTGTGAAAAGGTTCTCGACCAAGAGCCCGAAAATGCGCAGGCATACCTCGGAAAATTGATGGCTGAATTGCATGTTAGCAAGCAGGAAAGGCTCGCTAATTGCCCAGTGCCTTTCGACGACAGCAATAATTATCTTAAGGCCGTGCGCTTCGGCGATGAACAGCTTAATAGCGAGCTTAACGGATACATTGCGCAAATTAATGAGCGCAATGAAAATAAACGACGGGAAGAAATATATATTAACGCTACAAGAAATATGGATACCGCTTCAACGGAGGCCGAATTCAAAGCACTTGCAGATAAATTTGCAAGCATCTCTGGAGTCAAGGATGCCGATGAAAAACGCCAGCAGTGCCTCGAAAAAGCCGAGGCTGAGAAGAAAGCTGAGGCTGAGAAGAATGCTAAGAAGAAGGCTGAGGCGGAAGGGTGCCTTAGAAGCGTCCGCAAAATAACAATTTGTGCTGTTATAATTGTTATAGTGATATATGTACTTGCCCTTAAATTTGGGACTACTGTGCATGTCAGTGACAAGTTCGGGGAGGTTGGAGAAGGTGAATATATTACATTCGGTGCCTACGAACAAGATGGTGATAGTTCTAATGGCAAAGAAGAGATTGAATGGCTTGTTCTTGAGATAGAGGATGATAAGGCATTGGTAATCAGCAAATACGGTCTTGATTGCGTGCCTTACAATACAAGTCGTACAGATGTTACTTGGGAAACCTGTACACTTCGCAGTTGGTTAAACAATGATTTTATCAATACAGCATTTTCTGATAATGAGAAGGCTATGATTCCTACTGTTACGGTGTATGCAGATCAAAATATTGAATATGATACCAATCCAGGTAACGCGACACAGGATCAGGTATTTGTACTTAGCGCCGAGGAAGCAGATAATTACTTTAGCTCTAATAGAGCCCGGTATTGCGATCCAACAACATATGCCTATGATAAAGACGCTGCTGAGTGGTGGTGGTTGCGAACACCTGGCGAAGTACAAAACCAAGCCGCCTTTGTCGATGTTTATGGCGCCATCGATTATAGTGGCTGGAACGTCGACGATATTGACACGCCTGTCCGTCCCGCTATGTGGATAAATTTGGACGCCTAAAGGCTGTGCGTTTTCGATACAAAGATTGAGATGAAAGGACTCCTTTGTAGAAAAGGAGTCCTTTTTGGTGTCATAATCTACTGAATTCTTGCCTATTTGCACCCGATGTGCTACAATAGGTGCAAACAGGAGGTGAGTATTATGGCACAAGCAACATTTAGCGTAAGAATGGACGATTTGCTTAAAGGACAATTTGAGCAATTGTGTAATGAATTTGGTATGAATATGAGCACGGCAATTAACGTGTTTGCGAGAGCCGTTGTACGCGAGAGAAGAATCCCTTTTGAAATAACTGCAATGGATTCTGATTTAACAAGAGAAAAAGCATTGGAAGCATTTGCAAGCATTCGCGAACAATCTGCTAAAGATTTTCCAAACGGGATGTCATTGGAAGAAATTAACAACGAGATTTCAAAGGCAAGAAAAGGCGAGGCTTAAACATTTTCCAGTTGAGCCGTTCATTGTGACGCCTAAGGAGATGCTGGGAATACTGAAAGAATTGAAAGGTGAGTAAAAAAATTCCGCAGTAATGCGGAATTTTTTTCTATTTATCTCGAAACGAGATGTCTTTTCTCTTTATCAGTCCGCTATACAGCAGTTCGCCGAGAACAAAGACCGACAGAAATTCGCCGATGCCGACCGTGATTGCCAGAAGCCAGATGCCTTCCTCTACGCCGTAAGCGTAAGCAAGCACAAATGGTATAATCAAGGTGTTTGCGAGAATAGGAGGCAGGGGAGCAAGCCAGCGGTTTTTGCGACACAAATATGTGCCGATGGCCCCGATAAGCGTCGCGAGGCTTCCGAAGATGATGTCCCAAATGGCCGAGCCTGTGATGATGTTGGAGATGAGACAGCCGATGAAGAGGCCAGGAATCGCCTCTGGGAAAAAGCAAGGCAGGATGCATAGCGCCTCGGATACTCGAACTTGAATCATACCCGAAGCCAACCCAAACGCGTTGGCCAGAAGCGTTAAAACAATGTAAAGTGCAGCAGTCAGACCGCCGAGGGCGATGGTTCTGCTGTTGAGGAATTTATTCATAGTGTAGCTCCTTAGTTTTGTTTAGAGTGAGGATGGTTTCGAACTCACTTTGCCTATTGTAGCACAAAAGCACCTTCTGGGAAAATCAAAGTAGCTTGCGCGCTTGGACGGGGAATTCAGAGGGCCGCGCGGAAACGCTTCAGATGCGCCTGGCTTACGCACGCTTGTGCGGGGGTAAGCGGTCCGCGAGCCCCTCGCATGCAAGAATTTCAAAGGATTTCGTGACGGGCTCGCCTCCAAATTCTTGAATTGGTTACGGAGTCGGTTCGGAAGCGAGCATCTTTCGGCTCGCTTCCGTTCGTTTTTGACTTTTTCTCCTCTTGTCGGTGATTTTCTCAATCTTCACATTTCGAATTCCGTTCGTTTTTGCGTTTTCTTCCTCTTGTCGGCGAATTTTCAAATCTTCACATTTGAGATTCCGTTCGTTTTTGCGATTTTCACGCTCTGTCGGTGTAATCTGAACAGCGAGAGGGCTTCCCTCAGCTTGATTTTCACCGACAGAGGAGTTTTTTCTCAAAAACGAACGGAAAGCTTTTTTCACTGCCTTTGAAAATCGCCGACAGAAGCGATTTTCTTCAAAAACGAACGGAAAGCTTTTTTCAGCGCCTCTGAAAATCACCGACAGAAGCATTTTTACTCAAAAACGAACGGAAATCAGGTTTAAAGCTCTAAATCAATCCTCGAGGAACCCGCGATGATTGCGACGACTTAGAAAATTAGAAAAGATTATTTAATTTAGGGGCCAGCTTGGCGGACAATTTGCTCGCAAGCAGTAGCTTGATTAGGTCCGGGATTATGTATGGCAGGACGCACAGCGAAAGTGCCTGGAGTATGGAAACGCTTGATGAGCCTGAGTTGCTTATGTATACGAACCAGCCCGTGCCGAAGGCATAGCAGATGCAAAGCCCAAGAATCAGAAAAAGAAATTTGCCACGGCGCTCGCTCAGACGGCTCGCTACGTTACCCGAGCCGTAGCCCGCGTTGAAGTCCGCTCCGTCGGCCGAGCTGCTTCCAGTTCCGCTCACTCGGCTCGCTCCGTTGGCCAAGCCACTGCCAGTTCCGCTCAGACGGCTCGCTCCGTTGACCAGGCCACTGCCAGAGTCGCTTCTCGAGAAAAATTTCTCTCCGAGGCGGTAGGAAAGGCCGATGAAGATGAAGCCGATAAGGTATCCGCCGGTTGGTCCTGCGAGGACTGAAAGGCCTGCCTTGAAGCCTGAGAAAACAGGGAGGCCGACTGCGCCGAGCAGGAGGTATAGAAGGATGGCTTTGGTGCCGTTTGCTCCGCCGAGAATATATAAGGTCAGAAAAATGCAGAAAGTCTGCATGGTAAAAGGAATCGCCGCAGGGACTGTGATCCATGCTCCTGCGGCGATCATTATTGCAAATAATGGTATTAAAGTTAGGTTACTTAGCTTTCGTTTGTTCAAGTTGTTCAAATTACCTCAAGTTATTTAGTCGTTCGGTTCGCTCGAGCCAATTAAATCTGCTCCGCTCGAGCACTTAATTCTAATATGAATACGCTCTGGCTGTTTCAATCTGAATCGCCCGAGCATTTAATTCTAATACAAATTTGCTCGAGCGTCTTAGTATTAATTCGGGCGGGTCTCGATTTACTCTGATGCGAATTGCTTGATGGCGTCTCTGAGGTTGTCGGCACCGCAAATCTCAATGCCGGACCGGCCGCCTGAAAGGGCATCAGATTTGATGCCTGATTGAGCGCCGGACTGAACAGCGGAATTACTGCCGGATGGAGCGCTGAATTTGCCGGATTGGCTTGAGGTGGCATTTTTCTTTGGGAGAATGATGCGTTCGTAGCCGAGTCTTTGGGCCTCAGAAATTATTTTGTCGGTATTCGGAATGTTGCGAAGCATGCCGGTCAGCCCGACCTCGCCGACCGCAACAACCCGTCTCGGCGAGGTCCGCTCGCGCAGAGAACTGTAAATCGCGAGCGCGACCGCCAGGTCGGTCGCCGGGCTGTCCGGGCGTAGACCGCCCACAACATTTACATATACATCATAGTCCGCAAGCGAAAGGCCCGCATGCCTTTCAAGCACAGCAATCAGCATGCTCAGCCTGTTGTGGTCGATGCCGAGTGCAGTTCGCCTCGAGAACCCAACACTTGCCTTGGCGACGAGCGCCTGAATCTCAAAAAACACAGGGCGACTGCCCTCATAGGTAGCCGACACAACAGAACCAATCTCATTTGTGTCGGCAGATTCAATCAAGGTTCCGGACAGGTCTCGTACCTCGACCATCCCTTCCGCACTCATGCGGAAGGCACCGATTTCATCGGTGGTCCCGAACCTGTTCTTGAAAGCCCTCAGTATCCTGAGATTCTTATCTCTCTCACCATTGAAATTAAGCACACAGTCTACCATATGCTCTATCGTCTTAGGACCTGCAAGATCGCCTGCCTTGTTGACGTGAGCAACGATGAAGACAGGAACATTATTTGTCTTTGCATATTTCATCAGCAGATTCGAGCAGGCTCTTATCTGAGTGATACTGCCTGCAACAGAATCGATGTCTGCTGTGAACATAGTCTGAATTGAATCTATAACAAGGAATGCAGGCTTAAGCTCCTCGCATACCTGCATTATATTATCTATTGAAGTCTCAGGGTAAATATATAGATTGTCCGAGACATCTGCGCAGACCCTGTCTGCACGGAGCTTGACCTGCTCCTCTGATTCCTCACCGCTGACATAGAGAACGCGCTTGTCTCCTCGCGCGATATTGTTAGCGGCCTGAATAATGATTGTGGATTTGCCTATGCCTGGCTCACCTGAAATCAATATGAGAGAACCGAGCACGATTCCTCCGCCGAGCACGCGATTGAGCTCGCCTATGCCTGAATCGAGTCTGCTGTAATTGAGACTGCTGACTTGATTCAGCTTAACAGGCTTGGCCATGCCAACGCTGTGCCTTCTTCTTGGATCTTCCTCGGAGACAGGCTTGATTTTCTGCTCAACAATGGTATTCCAAGCACCGCAGTAGGAGCACTGTCCCTGCCAGGAAGGATATTCGTTTCCGCAATCACTACAGACATATACGGTCTTAATTCTTTTTGCCATCCTTTGGCTCCTTTGCTATCGGAAGTTCGAACCAAAAATCAGAGCCTTTGCCCTCTTCGCTGTTCACACCGTAATTGGCATTGTGCAAAGAGAGTACACCCTTGGAGATTGAAAGACCAAGTCCTGTTCCTTCAATCTTTCTTTCGTGGTTTGCACTGCTTCTGTAGTATCTGTCCCATACATGTGGGATTGCGTCTTTAGGAATACCTATGCCGTGGTCGATAACGTGAATCGTGACCTTCTTAGAAGTACGCTTCAGCTCGATCTCGACAAACTTTTCGTCACCGCTGTATTTAACGGCATTTGAAACGAAGTTGTGGATTACCTGAGAAATCCTGTTCTTGTCGGCATATACGTAAGCAGGCTTGCTTGGCCTGAAGTTGATCTTGTAACCCTCCTGGTCGTTGAGTATGCGAAAGCTCTCGTATGCTTCGCGGGCAACCTCAACTATGTCGAAGTATTCTTTTTCAAGAACAATAGAATTGGACTGTAGCTTGCTTGATTCCATCATGTCGGTTACAAGCTTGTTAAGTCTGTCGGTCTCGCTGATGATGACGTTGAGGTGTTCCTCTCTTCTTACCGGATCATCTCCCGAAATATCCATGATCATCTCCGCGTAGGACTTAATCATGGTAAGAGGTGTCTTGAGGTCGTGCGAAACATTTGCGATGATTTCCTTCTGATAGAAATCAGACTGCTCCATCTCGTATGATGCAGTGTTGAGAACTTTTGCGAGTTCTATGGTCTCGGTAAAATTGCCACCGTTGAATTTGACGTTGAAATTGCCCTTCGAGAGCTTGTGCGCCGAAGCCGTGATGTTCTCGATAGGCTTGGTAAGCCTTGACGAAAGGTAGATCGCAAGGACTAGGGCAAAGGCGAGCACGATAAAAGTAATGTATTCGAGCATGTTACGGATGATGTTAACCGTAGCTTCGGATGGATATAGCGGTGTCACTATATATAAATCAGCCATCTCGAAGGCGTTGCTTATCCTCGAAGCATAGATAAGATGAGCCGTGTCGTTTTCGGAATCTCCGACCCTTACAGAGATTGAAGATTGGTAGTTCTTTTTCTCGAGGGCCTTCTTTGCCTTTGCGAGTTCTTTCTCGATGGATGTATCAGAACTTATTGTCGAGGTACCATCGTATACCCTTGAACCCTTGGCTGTATCTATGCGAATGAGAATACCGCTTGTTCTTGCCGTGTCGCTTGCATAATCATCGAAATTTGCCGGATTATCTCGGAACTGTCCTTCAATTGCAGTTGTTGTTCTTTGAGACTCCTGAGTCCGCATGGTCTCGTAATATCTGTTGATGAACAAGTCTTGCAAAATCCAGATAATGCATACGATAAAAATCGCAAAAACCACAAAATAGAGCATCGTTGTGGTCTTGATGCTGTTGAGGTCGATTCTCGGAATTTGATTGTTTCGGTTATTCTTCGCCATTATCGCTCGTTACTGTTGTCCGTCACTCTGCAATTATCGCTTGCCATTATTCTCCGTCGTATTCGAATTTATATCCCACGCCTCTCAAAGTTACGATGAACTTTCTGTATGGTCCGAGGTTGTTTCTTAAATTCTTGACATGAGTGTCGATGGTTCTGTCGTCACCGAAGAAATCGTAGCCCCATATATCTGAGAGAAGCTTGTCTCTCGAAAGGGCAATGTTCTTGTTCTGAATGAGATAGAAAAGAAGATCGTATTCCTTTGGTGTAAGGTTGATTCTGTTTCCGTCAACCGAGACAGTTCTTGCTGCAAAATTGACCTCGAGGCCTTCGAACTTAGCGATATTGCTGTTTGCCTGCTCGCCACCTTCGTAACGCTTGAGAACAGCATTTACCCTTGCCATAAGCTCCTTAGGGCTGAAAGGCTTGACAACATAGTCATCAATTCCGAGCTCGAAGCCGAAGAGCTTATCGTATTCCTCGCCTCTTGCCGAAAGCATGATTACAGGAATTTTCTTGATCTTCTGAATTTCCTTGATTGCGCTAAAACCGTCAAGCTTAGGCATCATAATATCCATGATGATTAAGTCATAATCGTTAAGCTTAACCATTCCGATTGCACTCATTCCGTCTGCGGCCTCCTCAGCTTCATAACCGCTGAACTCAGCATATTCTCTGATGACTGCACGGATCTTTTCTTCATCATCTACGATTAGTAATCTTTTCAATTTGCTTGCCCTCCGTTGTTCAAATTTAAACAGCTTAGTATTTATTAGTATATCATTATCTTGCAAAAAAAGAACAAAAAATGATATAATATCAATGTATGTAAAGGATGGTGACTTATGTTCAAAGTAGGTGACAAAATAGTATATCCAATGTATGGCGCAGGTACGATTACCGACATCGTTGAGAGCAACGTTCTCGGGGAACTGCGTAGCTATTATCGTGTGTCCCTTCCTTATTTCAAATTAGAAGCTTCTGTCCCCGTAGACAATGCCGAAACAGTCGGACTTAGAGGGATTATCGACAAATCCGAGATATCCGAAGTGCTTGAGGTCTTGGCCGGCGATAGCGACGAGATGACTCCGAACTGGAACAGACGCTTTCGAGAGAATACCGACAAGCTCAAGACAGGAGACATCAAGATTGTAGCCTCAGTGGTAAGAAATCTTGTGCGGGCTGACAGAGCCAAACCTCTCTCAACCGGAGAGAAGAAGCTCCTCTCCACAGCCAAGCAGATACTTGTAAGCGAGCTTGAATGTGCGGGCAGTTATACGGCTGAAGAAGCAGACGCGCTGGTCGAATCCCATATCTAATCCAATATCTAATCCCGTATCTAACGAAGGATAGTAAAGGATAGAAGTCGGGTTCGACTTTTTGTTTTGTAAGATAATATCAACACAATGTGTGCGAAATATGGAGATAATGAGTAATTATAAGATATATGCAATTATAGTATCGGCAGGCAAGGGCAGAAGAATGGGTTCGCCTATTCCTAAGCAACTTCTAAGATACGGAAATAGCACGGTATTAGAGAGCACGCTTGAGACTTTCGCCTCGCACCCTGCAATAGACGAGATAATACTTGTATCACCGCAGGACGGAAGCCTCGATGATATTTATGACGAAATCCTCAAGAGAATCTGCCACAAGCCTTACAGCATAGTAAGAGGCGGTAAGGAAAGAGGAGATTCCGTGCAGAATGCGCTTTCTTATCTTGAGGGAATCGGTGCAGACGAAGAATCAATTGTCATGATTCATGATTCCGCAAGGCCTGGCGTAAGCACTGAGATAATCGACAGAAATATCAAGGCAATGGAGTTATGCGACGCTGTTGTGAGCTGTATTCCATCTGTAGATTCGATTCGCATGATAGATGGAGAATCGTTGAAAAAAGATACCGCTTATCCTATAATGGAGAGTAAAGTTGTCGAAAGACGACTTGTTTATGCTGTTCAGACACCGCAGACCTTCAGGCTTGGGGCAATAAGCTCAGCATACAAGACGGCAAAGACTGCCGGATATACAGGAACTGACGATGCATCGATAGCTGATTTTGCAGGAATGAAAGTCGCTATAGTAGAGGGCTCGCCAGAGAATTTCAAAATAACCACAGCAAAGGACATACCAATGACTACAAGAGTAGGAACAGGATATGATGTACACAGACTTGTCCCGGAGAGAGATTTGATACTCTGCGGGACTCCAGTCCCGAACGATAAGGGCTTGCTTGGCCACTCGGATGCTGATGTGGCAACTCATGCTCTGATGGACGCACTGCTTGGAGCCGCAGGCAAAGGTGACATCGGAATACATTTTCCAGATAGCGACGACAAATACAAGGACGCTAACAGCCTCAAGCTACTCGCCGAGGTTAAATCAATAATCGGCGATTATGCGATCAACAATGTCGACATAACGATCATCTGCCAAAAGCCTAAGCTGGCACCGTACATGGACAGCATGAGAACTAATATATCCGAAACGCTCGGAATACCGAAGACCTGCGTGAATGTCAAGGCGACTACGACAGAGGGACTTGGTTTTACAGGCGAAGGTGAGGGCATATCGGCAATCGCAAGCTGTGCAATATCGAAATAGCTTTTTTGCAATAACGAAATAACGAAATGGCATTCACAAGATAATGCCTAAGCAATAAACGAAATAAAGAAATAACATAAGAACCGAAGGGAGAATTTTACTCATGAAATTATCAAAGATGCACCTCAAGACTTTAAGAGAAGCACCTAAGGAAGCAGAGCTGGTAGGTCACCAACTGCTTATAAGAGCTAATATGATCAAGAAGTATGCTGCCGGCCTTTACGGCTTCATGCCACTTGGTTGGAGAGTAACAAGAAAAGTTGAGCAGATTGTAAGAGAGGAAATGGACAGGATCGGATGCCAGGAAATCTACATGCCACATGTTAACCCAGGTGAGCTGTGGAAGGAATCCGGAAGATGGTATGCATACGGCCCTGAACTCTGGAGAATCAAGGACAGAAACGACAGAGACTTCGTACTCAACCCAACTTGCGAGGAGATGTTCACAGACCTTGCAAGACAGGAAGTTTCGTCATACAGGGAACTGCCATTTAGCTGGTATCACATTCAGTTCAAGTACAGAGATGAAGCTCGCCCAAGATATGGATTGATGAGATCAAGAGAATTCATCATGAAGGATAGCTATTCATACGACAGAGATGTTGAAGGAATGAACAAGAGCTACATGGAAGAGTGGGGAGCTTACGAGAGAGTTTTCACAAGATGCGGACTTAATTACAGAGTAATTGAGGCTGACAACGGCCCTATCGGCGGAAGCGCATCACACGAGTTCTGCGCACTTTCTGACGTAGGTGAATCCGAGGTAGCATACTGCACTGAATGCGGAATGGCTGCAACAATCGAGAGAGCTGAGTGTGTTGATGACGTTCCTGAAGTAGAGGAAATGCAGGAGCTGAAGTCCGTATACACACCAGGAACAAAGACCATCGAGTCCGTCTGCGACTACCTTAAGCTTCCTGTAAAGAAGTCAATCAAGGCTCTGATGTTCGTAACTTATGATGACGACCTGAACCCTGCAGAATACGTATGCGCATTTGTAAGAGGCGACCGTCAGGTTAACATGATCAAGCTTGTAAATGCACTCGGAATTCCTGAGCATTATATAGAGTTTGCTGATGAAGAGGTTATGGGAGAGCTTACAGGAATCGTAGGAGGATTCACAGGACCTGTAGGACTTAAGAACTGCAAGGTTGTAGTTGACTCCGAGCTTGTTGGAACAGTTAATATGTGCGCAGGTGCAAATGAAGTTGACCACCACTATGTAGGCGTTTGCTACGGAAGAGATTATGTCGGAGATATCGTAACAGATATTAAGACACTTCAGGAAGGCGACAAGTGCCCTCACTGCGGAGCACCAATCAAGCACACAAGAGGTATCGAGGTTGGACAGATTTTCAAGCTCGGAACTAAGTACTCTGATTCAATGCACGCTTATTACAAGGATGAAGAGGGTAACGACTGCGTTTACTACATGGGCTGTTACGGTATCGGTGTTACAAGAACTGTACAGGCTATTGTTGAGCAGAGCCATGACGATAAGGGCATCATCTGGCCAATATCAGTTGCTCCATATCATGTAATCATTACTTGCATCAATCCTAAGGATGATACTCAGCTTGCCCTTTCAGAGAAAATCGAAGAGGAACTCGAGAAGGCTGGCCTTGAAGTTCTGCTCGACGACAGAGACGAGAGACCTGGCGTTAAGTTCAACGACGCAGACCTTATCGGTATTCCTGTAAGAATTACAGTTGGAAAGAAGGCTGGAGACGGTATCGTTGAATACAAGCTCAGAAGAGAGTCAGAAATGAGCGAGCTTGGAGTAGACGATGCAATAGCAAAGGCAATAGAAATCGTTAACGCGGAGAAATTCGGATTATAATTAAAATGCTTTTAGAATTATTCCTTGTATTTCTTAAATTAGGAGCTTTTACAATAGGCGGTGGAATTGCGATGATTCCGATTCTCAATGACGCCATGGTTGAGGAAAAGAAGTGGTTCAGCCAAGACGAAATGACGGATATCCTCGCAATCTGCCAGAGCCTTCCGGGCGTAATAGCGATAAATATGGCAACTTATGTGGGATTCAAGAAAAAAGGGTTTCTTGGGTCCCTTGTTGCAACTATAGGGGTGCTTCTGCCATCCTTTGTCATCATACTCGCTATTGCCATGGGGCTCGACTTCCTTCAGGACAATCCTATCGCCGAGGGCGCTATGGCTGGGCTTAGAGCTGCAAGTGCAGGTCTGGTCCTTTTTGCTGTATGGCAAATCGCCAAGTCCGCCATCAAGAAGACGTGGCAACTTCTTGCGGCAATTCTGTGCTTCGTGCTGATCGTGGCCTTTGATATTTCAATCGTCTGGATCGTGCTTTCCTATCTGGTAATCGGAGTTGGCATTGTCATTGTGAACGACAAAGCCTTTGAAGACACCGACGGCAAGAGCAACAGAATCGAGACGAACGACGGCGCCGACGCAGACACCGCCGACGACGAAAAGAACGAAACTTTGGATAAAGGAGGAAAGAACTGATGGCTGTAATGCAACTTTTCATGTCCTTCTTCAAGGTCGGAATCGTAAGCTTCGGCGGAGGCATGGCTGTAGTAGCCCTGATCTTCGACGAAATCCAGCAATTCGGAGTAATCTCAAAGGAACTCTTTGCGAACATCGTTGCCATAGCACAGACCACACCGGGACCTGTCGCAGTAAACGTTGCAACGTATATAGGATACAAGAGCGGAGGCGTCCTCGGCTCGGTATCCGCAACACTCGGAGTCTGCCTGCCATCTTTTATAATAGTAATAATTGTCTGCAAGCTTGTTGGAAGCAGACTCGACAACAAATTCGTCAAAGGTGGCCTTGAGGGAATAAGACCTGCCACTGTCGGAATGATTGCAAGCGCCTTTGTTGTACTTATCTCGCCAGCGATTTTTACCGACACATCCATAGGCGGATTCTTCGACGGCCTGCCTTTTGACCCGATTGCGCTTCTAATCTTTGTGGCGACGGTAGTAATGGTCGGCAAATTCAAGATAAGCCCAATCAAAGTCCTTATCATAATGGGGTGCATTGGAGCAATCCTTAGTATATAATTAAACGATTTAACAAATGATTAAACATTTGAAAGGAGACAGATATGAAGGTATATAATACGCTCACCAATCAGAAAGAGGAATTTATCCCTATCGAAGAAGGAAAGGTGAAGATATATGTCTGTGGGCCAACCGTATATAACTTCTTTCATATCGGAAATGCGAGACCTTTCGTAGTATTCGATACGCTGAGAAGATATCTCAAATACAGAGGATACGAAGTAAAATTCGTTCAGAACTTCACCGATGTTGATGACAAGATCATCAACCGTGCGCGCGAGGAGGGAATCACAGCGCCAGAGGTTTCTGAGAAATACATCAAGGAATATTTCGAGGACGCAGGTGCTCTCAACGTAATTAAGGCAGATGTTCATCCTAAGGTAAGTGAGCACATTCCTGAGATCATCGAATTCGTTCAGACCCTCATAGACAAGGGATATGCCTATGAAGCGGACGGAGATGTATATTATTCAACCCGTAAATTCGCAGATTATGGCAAGCTCTCTGGACAGAACATAGACGACCTTGAATCTGGTGCTCGTATCGCAATCGGAGAGGTCAAGAAAGATCCGCTTGATTTTGCACTTTGGAAGGCAAGAAAACAAGAAGACGAAATCGCTTGGGAATCGCCATGGGGCATGGGAAGACCAGGCTGGCATATAGAGTGCTCGACGATGGCGAGAAAACACCTCGGCGAGACTATAGATATCCACGGAGGCGGACAGGATCTTCAGTTCCCTCACCACGAGAACGAGATCGCGCAGTCTGAAGCCTGCAACGGAGTGCCTTTTGCGCACTACTGGATGCACAACGGATACATAACAATCGACGGAAAGAAGATGTCGAAGTCCTTGAACAACTTCTTTACCGTAAGAGATATCAGAAAGCAATACTCGGGAGATGTAATCAGATTCTTCCTGCTGTCTGGCCATTACAGAGGACCTATTAACTTCAGCGATACTCTCATGGAGCAGGCTAAGCAGGGATACGAAAGAATCGCAAATGCCAAGGAGACTCTCGACTTCCTTGCAGGTCCTGGCTCAAACGGCGCCGAGAAGATGTCCGCTGAAGAGAAGACCATGCTCGAGTCGCTTGCTAAATACAAGGATCAATTCATTGAAGCTATGGACGATGATCTTAATACAGCCGACGGAATTACGGCGATCTTCGACCTCGTATCAGAGATTAACCTTGATGTTAAGGACGGGGCTTCGAAGGAATTTGCAGGAGAGGCTATAAAGAAAATCGACGAGCTCACAGATGTTCTTGGAATTTTCCAGGACAAGAAGGACGATGCTATCGGAGCGGACATTCAGGCTCTCGTCGAAGAAAGACAGACTGCCCGCAAGGAGAAGAATTTCGCAAGAGCTGATGAGATTAGAGATCAGCTTGCCGAAATGGGCATCACACTGAAGGATACACCACAGGGCGTACAGATCATACGTAACTAGGTTGTTTTATGCAGGCGCGTACGACGAACGTGCGAAGAACGAACGAAATTTTTACAATTAAAGGCTTATAGATTTATAAATGGAAGCAAAGCAAACTTCAAAGCTGAATACGACAACGCTCGCATATATAGGAGATGCTGTATATGAGCTTGCCATAAGACAGATGCTGATAGAGACAAGCCCGATGAATTCGGGCAAGGCTCACAACAAGGCAATTAAATATGTTTCATCTTCGGGGCAGGCAAAATCGGCTCGCGTGATGTGCGAGAATGCTTTTCTTAGCGAAGAGGAGGAGAAACTTCTGAAGAGGGCGCGCAACCACAGGGCGAGCTCGAGACCTCAGAATGCCGACCCAAGGAATTACAAATGGGCGACGGGCTTCGAGGCTCTTATCGGATATTTGTACCTCTCGGAAAATGACGAGAGATTAAAGGAAGTACTTGCAGAAGCAGTCAGGATAATAGGGAGCGACGATGAGTAAGGCGGATCAAATTTTCGTAAATATGTGTCAGGATATACTGGATAACGGCTTTAGCACAGAGGGCATGCCGGTCAGACCTCACTGGGAGGATGGAACACCGGCACATACCATCAAGAATTTCGGCGTAGTCAACAGATACAATCTTGCCGAGGAATTTCCTGCACTGACTCTAAGACCTACAGCAATCAAGCTCGCAACTGACGAACTGCTGTGGATTTGGCAGAGAAAGTCAAACAATATTAAAGACTTGAACAGCCACATTTGGGATTCCTGGGCAGACGAGAACGGCTCGATCGGCAAGGCGTACGGCTACCAAATGGGAATCAAATACAAATTCAAGCAGGGCGAGATGGACCAGGTCGACAATGTTCTTTGGTGCCTTAAGAACGACAGATATTCACGCAGAATTCTGACAAACATATATAATTTTGCGGATCTTGCCGAGATGGGACTTGAGCCATGCGCATATTCCATGACATTCAACGTTAAGGGAAATACGCTGAACGGAATTCTCAATCAGCGTTCGCAGGATATACTCGCGGCTAATAACTGGAATGTCGTTCAGTATTCGATACTCCTCATGATGTTTGCTCAGGTGAGCGGACTCGAGGTCGGAGAGCTTGTTCATGTAATCTCGGATGCGCATATCTATGACAGACACGTGGATATAATAAAGGAACTCATTCAAAGACCTCAGTATCCCGCACCTAAGGTTACACTCAATCCGGAGATAAAGAATTTCTATGACTTCACACCGGACGATGTCATCGTAGAGAATTATCAGAAGAATCCGCAGATCAAGAACATCCCAGTAGCGATTTAAGCGATTCGGATTTAAGAAATTTAAGATTAGGGCAATT
>CAVAIH010000018.1:0-17978 GCA_963588675.1 Sphaerochaetaceae bacterium
ATGAGTCTTTCCTTGCCAAGGCCAAATCCTACGCCAGGCATATCAGGTCCGCCTACTTCTTCGATGAGGTGATCGTATCTTCCGCCACCGCATACAGTGCCCTGAGCTCCGATTTTGTTAGTGATAAATTCGAAAGCGGTCTTCGTATAATAATCAAGGCCTCTTACGATTGATGGATCAACTACATATTCAATGCCCATGGCATCAAGGTGTCCCTTAAGCTCCTCGAGTGCCGTCTTGCAATCATCGCAGAGATAATCGAGCATCATAGGAGCGCCTTGCACGAGTGAATAGCAAATTTCGCTCTTGCAATCAAGAATTCTCATAGGATTCTTTTCGTATCTGCTCTTGCAAGTATCGCAGAGCTGGTCGTATTTAGGTTCGAGGAAGTTCTGAAGCGCCTTCCTGTATAAAGGCCTGCATTTCCTGCATCCGACGCTTGAAATGTGAAGCTCTACGTCCTCAACCTTCATTCTCTTGAGAAAATCATCTGCCATTGCTATTACTTCGGCATCAGCGAGCATGTCAGATGTTCCGAAATTCTCGATACCGAATTGGTGGAACTCTCTCAATCTTCCAGCCTGTGGCTTCTCATAGCGGAAGCAGGATGTGCTGTAATAATATTTGCTTGGCTGAGTCTGCGCATATTGATTGCTCTCGATAAAAGCTCTTACAGTCGGCGATGTTCCCTCAGGCTTGAGAGTAATGCTTCTATGTCCCATATCCTCAAAAGTATACATTTCCTTTTGAACGATATCGGTTGTCTCACCTACGCCTCTGTTGAAAAGCTCTGTTGCTTCGAAAGTAGGCGTTCTCATCTCCAAGAAGCCGTATTCTTTGCAAATCTTAGCCCATTCTTTTTCTATATACTGCCATTTGTAAATTTCGCCTGGAAGTACGTCTTTAGTTCCCTTAGGTGCCTTAATTGCCATCCTAACCTCCGTAATATAATTTCTTTCTTCTGAGCATTTCGTCGAAACGCTCGCTATATATCTTATAATTTGCTACATTTGGAATGCGTTCGAGCCTGTCCTCATCTGGGAAATACACCTTTCCGATGGCTCCTGCCCCAAGTGCAATTATCGTCTGTTTTTCTTCCATAATCCTGATATTGTAAAGTGAATGCGTGTTCTCCTTGCAATATCCGATGTTCTCGAAAGCCCCGATTTGATGCTTCTGCTTGTAGATGTAATAAGGGCTGAATCCATCGCTTGTCAGCCTGTCATGCGCATATTCAAGCATTTGCGCAACTATCTTGGCATTTCTTCTGTAATATGACGGATCCTCGTCTTTCATCCTCGATCCCCTCTTAACAGAAAGCGTATGGACTGTTATGTTGTTGGCTCCAAGCTTTATTACCTTCTCGAGAGTGTCAACAAAATCCTCATAACTCTCTTCCGGAAGGCCTGCTATTATATCGGCATTTATTATCTCAAAGCCATAATGCGATGCCAATTCGTATGCCTTTATAATTTCATCTGAGCTGTGGTCTCTTCCGATTAAGCTCAGCGTCTCATCCTTCATTGTCTGAGGATTGATGCTGATTCTTGAAATTCCCTTGTCTTTGAGAACTTGAAGCTTGTCTTCTGTTATCGTATCTGGCCGTCCTGCCTCTACTGTAAATTCAATTTCTGAAGGCTTGATTTCGAAGGCATTGCTAAGCTCGTCAATCAGCCTTTCAAGCTGACCTGCATTAAGCGTTGTTGGAGTTCCTCCGCCTATGTAAATGCTCTCGATTGAATTACCAAGCCGAGCCTTATATTCTCTATTAAGCTCTCCTGTATATCTAATCTCTTTATAGAGATTATCAAGATATTCAGCTATCTCATCCTCATTTGCAACATTAGATGCAAATGAGCAATAAGCGCATCTTGTTGGGCAGAAAGGAATGCCTACATAAATCGACAACTTGTTTGGGTCTGGCTCTTTGACATGCTTCATCTGATAGTCGATGATTTCGTCAATCAGCTTGATCTTTCTGTCGCTCATAAGATAGAGCGTTGACAGGCAGTCGTTAAGCTTCTCATAGGAGCCGAGCTCTTTATATTTATCTAATGAAAGCTTCAAAGGCCTTACGCCTGTCATAGTTCCCCATTCAGGCTTGCTACCTGTAAGCTCGTGCAGAAGATTGTAAAGCTCTCTTTTGATCGTATCCCTTTGCCCCGTACCACTTGCATTAAGTAGATAGCTTCCTTCTCTTAGGCAAATCTTGCTATCAGCGCCGAGGTCTATTCCGATAACCTCGAATTCCGAATCGTCGAGGAATACACGGCACATCTCAGCATAGTGATAATCATTTTCAATTTTGTTCAAATAGAATCTATACAAAAGGATTATGCCTCTTTTCAAAGCCGATTGTCGTTGATTTGCCGTGGCCCGGATAGACAATCACTTCATCATCAAGAATAAATAACTTCTTTGTTATTGAATCAAACAGAGCCTGTGGGTCTCCTCCTGGAAAATGTGTAGCGCCAACACTCATATAGAACAAGGTATCTCCCGCAAATAGGGTCTTATCTAAGAGAATGCACATTCCGTCCTGAGAGTGTCCAGGAGTAGCAATAAGCTTAATCTCTTTTCCGCCGAAGCTCAGGACCATATCGTCTTCTGCCTTAATATCTGATTTATATTCCATGGATACCAAAGGCGTATCAGGATATGCAGATTTGAATTTATCAAGGGCGCCTACATGGTCTTGATGAGCATGCGTTACAAAGATGTATTCCAGCTTTGAAGTTCCTATGCATTCTGCTACATCGCTTCCGTAATATCCTGGATCTACAACGAAGCAGGTGTTGCTGTCTTTATCTTTGACAACATAAGTATTCTCATCAAGCATTCCTTTATCAAAGGCCTTAATCTCTATATTCATATAAAACTATCTAATCCCTTTCTGTTTCGCACACGCCTAAATGTTACGGTCTGCACGAAGTAACTTTTTCCTTCTTTTTCTATACTTTTATACGGCTATACTGCTCTTGCCCTGTATACTTTTTCAATTCCTTCAACAAGTCTTAGAGCAATCATCAAACGCTGTAGCTGATGCATATCTGTGATTGAGACAGTAATTATCAAATTGACATCGTTAGTTGTAACAGGCTTCATATTGACACCCGCCAGCGTTACATCATTATCTTCACAGGTGCGTGAAATATCGCTAAATAAGCCTTTTCTGTCTGTTCCTGCAATCTGAATATCGGCGAAGTATGTCTGCCCCGTCTTAGGTGTATCCCAATTTACAGTTATCAAGCGAGCCTTTTCGCTCTCCTTTAAATTCAGTATATTAGGGCAGTCTGTCCTATGAACGTGGATGCCATTGCCTTTAGTTATAAATCCGATGATTGCATCGCCAGGAAGCGGATTACAGCAACTTGCTCTTTTGATTAAGAGATTGTCTGTTCCTTGAACAACAATGCCAGGATCTGAGCCATCAGCTCCCCTGTTGACAACGCGCTTAGACTTAATTTCTTGCTCTTCCTTCTGCGCCTTCTTGTCGTTGTCCTCGTTGTAATAATCGATCAGAATCTGTCCGAGCTTTGATACCATGGCACCGCCACGGGAAATTTGCAAATACAATTCATTGACGTTATCGCATTTCAATTCCTTGCTCGCCTTGAGGATATAAGCGTTCTTTGCAACAAGTGACGGATCGTAGCCCTTTTTCTTAAGATAGTTGGTAATATTGGTCTTTCCACGATCAACATTGTCGTCCTTATTTGCCTTGCGAAGCCACGCTCTTATCTTATGCTGGGCCTGGGAGCTCTTTGCGATATTAAGCCAGTCTATACTTGGCCCCGATGAATTAGCGGATGTGATAATCTCGATAATGTCACCGTTCTTCAAAGTATGGTCGATAGTAACGATTTTGCCGTTGACCTTGGCTCCGACACATCTGATTCCTACATCGGTGTGGACCTTGAATGCGAAATCCAAAGGTGTCGAATTAACAGGAAGCTCCATGACATCACCGCGCGGTGTAAATACGAAGACCTGATTGTTGAAAAGGTCTACCTTCAGGGTCTCAAGGAAATCCACAGAGTCCTCGGCGTCTTTTTGCCACTCAAGAGCCTGTCTGAGCCAGGCAAGCTTAGCCTCGCTGTCGTCCTCTGTAGCGCCAACCTTACCCTCTTTGTATTTCCAGTGTGCTGCGATACCGTATTCAGCTACCCTGTGCATCTCATAGGTTCTAATCTGAATCTCGAAAGGTTCGCCGTCGTCTCCAAATACCGTAGTATGAAGGCTCTGGTACATATTAGGCTTAGGCATTGCGATATAATCCTTGAACCTTCCAGGAATTGGCTTCCACCTTGTATGGACAAGTCCGAGTACCGCATAGCAATCTTTGACATTCTGAACAAGAATTCTTACTGCGAGCAGGTCGAAAATCTCGTCAATCTGCTTATTCTGCACAATCATCTTCTTGTAAATGCTGTATAAATGCTTGTGTCTGCCTTTGACATCGTGCTTAATTCCGGCGTCAGTGAGGGTCTGGTTAATTTCGACAATGAGTGCTTCGATGTTCTTAGAATACGTCTCTTGCTTCTTTTCAATCTCCTTCTTGAGCCTCTTATATTCAAGAGGATGCAGATATTTGAGAGACAGATCCTCAAGCTCGAATTTGATATTGAAAATTCCAAGTCTCCCTGCCAAAGGTGCATATATCTCCAAGGTTTCAAGAGCTTTCTCTTCTCTTTTCTCCTGAGACATGTATTCGAGAGTCCTCATATTATGGAGTCTGTCGGCAAGCTTAATGATGAGTACTCTGATGTCCTTGGACATTGCGAGGAACATCTTCCTGAAATTCTCAGCCTGGAATTGTTCTTTTGAGTCATACTTAACCTTACCGAGCTTGGTAACTCCATCTACCAGAAGTGCGACCTTCTCGTCGAAATCTTCTACAAGCTGTTCTCTTGTATAATCAGTATCCTCGACTACATCATGCAAAAGTCCAGCTACTATGGTCTCGTTGTCCATTCCGAAATCGGCCAGAATTTGCGCAACAGCAACAGGGTGAATTATGTAAGGTTCACCGCTTTTTCTTAGTTGCCCATCATGAAGCCTGCGAGCAGTCTCGAAAGCCTTGATGATCGTTGTGTCATCGTACTTCGGATTGATCGCTACCATTTCATCGATGAATTTTTCTGTTGTGAGATTGTGCAATTTAGCCAATTTCTAACTCCGAATTTGATTTCTTTAATCCTGTTATTTGGATCTAATTATTGATTACTGAGATTTGAATATTTTGAATTCTCTAAGAATTCTCTAAACAACTATGCCGTCGTTCTCTCTCTTGCTCTTTGGCTTTCTGCCGTTCTTCTCTTCGTACTTCGAGAGCGAATCCTTCTTTGTCAACTCATAATACAGAGGACTGCAAAGGCATATTGATGAATATGTTCCGACAAATACACCTATCATCAGAGGAATGATGAATTCTCTGAGTTGTTCAGATACCATTATGAGCAGTGGAACCATAACTATAAGTGTAGTCAACGAAGTCATAATTGTTCTTGAAAGCGTCTGGTTGATACTGTCGTTAATGAGTTCAACATTCTGCTTGCGCTTATAGAATTTGGTATTCTCCCTTATTCTGTCGAATACTACGATAGTATCGTTGATGGAATATCCGACTACCGTCAGAATACCTGCGATAAATGGATTGTTGATTGAGATTCCGAATATCGCATAAATAGAAAGCGTAATCAGCACATCGTGGCCGAGACCGGATATTGCGGCAAGACCGTATTTCCAGTTCTTGAATCTGAATCTGATATAAACCAGCATACACAGAACCGCAAGCAATATCGACTTAACAGCATTCTGCCTGAGGTCCTTACCTACCGTTGGTCCGAATTCCTCTGACGCAAGTACAGCGTCATCATCAAGGCCGTATTTATCTTCAAGTACGCCCAGGATTTCTTCTCTCTTCGCTACCTTCAGAGCTTTGATGGTCTTGATGATAATCTGAGTATTATCCTCACCTGCATATACTATTGTAGGGTCAAGATCATAATCTTTAATTGCGTCGCTTACCTCTTCGATTTCGACCTGCTTGCCCATATCGATCTGCATCATCGTACCGCCGGTGAAGTCAATGCCGTAATTGAAGCCCTTGACGATGGCGAAAACAACGCCCGCAATTATAATGGTTGAGCTGATAGCATAGAACACTTTTCTGTTCTTGATGAAGTCAATATAGAAGTTCTTCTTGATCTTTGGAGTTCCGTCTTCCTTCATTCCAAAGTATTTCATCTTAGAGAACTTCCTGCTGTCAGCAAGCAGATTTACAAATATCTGCGTAATGAATACCGCTGTGAAAATACTGCATACTGTACCGATAATCAGCGTCAGAGCAAAGCCTCTAACCGATGAAGTACCAATCAAGTAAAGTATGATGGCAGCAATAAGTGTTGTTGTCTGTGAGTCAATAACCGTTGAGAGAGCGGACTTGAAGCCCATATCTACCGCAACTCTTATTGATTTGCCCTTTGAAATTTCTTCTCTAATTCTTGTAAAGATAATTACGTTCGAGTCTACAGCCATACCTATTGAGAGGATGATACCTGCAATACCTGGAAGTGTAAGAACAGATCCGAATGCAGCCATGATCCAAAGAATAAGCTGAACGTAGAGTATAAGTGCAAAGTCTGCAATAACTCCAAGGAAGCCATAGCCTATTATCATAACAATCATTACAAGGCCAAGACCGATAAGTCCTGCAATAGCGCTCTTGTTAAGAGCGTTAACACCTATTGTTGCGGTCTCTACAGAGGAGTTAACCTCAGTGAGTGTAGCTGGAAGTGCACCGCCTCTGATGAGTGCGGACATCTCGCTTGCCTCTTCCTGCTCAAATCCGCCAGGTCTTGTAATTCTGCAAGTAGTGCTGTTGATCTTCTCTTCTACTGTAGGATATGAAATAATTTCATCATCGAGCATGATTACTATGCAGTTACTACCGACAGCTGTACCATTCTCATCGGTAATTGACGAAACAACGTCTCCGCTTACAGCCTTCTCAGTTCCTTCTGCAAAAAGCTCTGATCCCTTCTTTGTGAATTTAAGGTTGATTTCGTAACCGCCGTTATCCGAGTCACTTGCGATAGTACAATCCTTAACATTGTCACCGGTCATTACGACAGTACCATCCGCGAGGAGGAATTTGAGCTGAGCAGTTCTTCCGATCTGCTTAATTGCCTCATCGGCATCCTCAACGCCAGGCATTTCTACTCTGATTCTGTTATCACCTTCGATTGAAACACTCGCCTCGGAGATTCCCATCGCGTTAACACGGTTCTCGAGAACGCTCTTGGTCTGGTCCATAACTTTTGACTTCTCGGTGCCCTTTTCGTCGGTCTCAGCCTCCAAAAGAACATAGACACCGCCGTTGATGTCAAGGCCGTATTTCATTTGCTTACCCAAATTTTCAATCTTATCGCCTAATCCGAATACGGATACATAGCATCCGAACAGCGTAATAAGTATGATGAGTACCGCAGCTACTGATCTTCTTCTTGCTTTCTTTCTCATAGATTTAATAATCCCCCAAATAGTATAGCTATTGTTCTTGGTGCGTACTTTTGCATCAAACAATAATTCATACTATTCTACAATATTATGCTTGATTTTTCAACAAAAAAGCGACGCTTATTGCGTCGCTTCGTGCTTGTTATGTAGTACAATAATTATTCAGCGTCAGAAGCTGTTTCTTCCTTAGCAGGCTCTTCTTTAACTTCCTCTTCCTTGACTGCTTCCTTCTTAGCTGTAAGCTTCTTAGGAGTAACCTTCTTGTCTCTGTTAACTTCCTTAGCTTCATGCTCAGCCTCAGCCTTAGCTGGCTTGGAACCTTCAGCGTGGTTAGTAACAACGCTTACAGCAGTCTTAAGAATCTCAACCTGAGTTCTTCCTGCTCCAACTGTAATAATAACAGTCTTCTCCTTAACCTTTACGATCTTACCGAGAATACCGCCGATTGTTACGATCTCATCACCAGGAGTAAGTCCGGCTCTCATTTCCTTGTTAGCCTTGTCCTGCTTCTGCTGAGGACGAATCATCATAAAATAAATAACTGCGATGAGTACAGCTAACATAATTAAACTTGCAGCACTGCTATTCATAATATAATTCCTCCGTTAAATTGAATATGCTATAGATTTAATTAAGTTTGATTAAGCTTATTAAGCTTAGATGCCACTTATAAACTTATCGGTTTGAAAAATGGTACCGGTGATGGGGCTCGAACCCATACGATATTTCTATCACGGGATTTTGAATCCCGCGCGTCTGCCAATTCCGCCACACCGGCAAATTGGTATTGCCATTCTTTTTTTGTAAAAAAAAAATGGTGTGGATGGAGGGACTCGAACCCTCACGGTCTCCCACATGGCCCTCAACCATGCGCGTCTGCCATTCCGCCACATCCACACGGCAATAGAAAGTATACACACAAAATTGTAAGAAATCAAGCGTTATTATAAATATTTTTTAATTTTTTCATGATACTTCACGAGAAGTTCTTCGACTTTTTTATAGAGATCTTCGGCCGAAGAATTGTTGTAAATAGTCTCGTCTGCAAGCGCGATTTTCTCCTCATCTGGCATCTGTGAATTCATGATTCTAAGCGCCTCTTCTCTTGTAAAATCGTCCCTACTGCATATTCTTTCTATTCGTTTTTCACTATCTGCAGTTACAAGCCATACGAAGTCATATTCGTCCTGAGACTTCATTTCATACAGCAAAGGAATCTCGACAAAGACTATCTCTTCGTCATGCGCAAGTTCTAATTTCCTGCTAATTTCTTCCTTGGTCTTGTAACTTACGATTGATTCAAGCTTCGCCTTGGCTGAGGAATTAGAATAGACCAGTTCCCTCATTCGAGCTCTGTCCATGCTCCCATCAGAGCATATAAAATCCGCTCCGAAGTTTGCTTCTATCTCGGGAATCGCAAGGCCTCCTACTGCAGTAAGGGATCTCGAAATTTGGTCAGCATAAATCACTTGATATCCCCTCTTCTCAAGATAAGAACATACAAGTGATTTACCTGATCCTATTCCGCCTGTGATAACTATGCTAATCATATTTTATAATAATATCCGATCTTATATTGCCATTACATAGATAGCAAAATTTATGAATGCACTGGTCAATCTTATTCAAGCTTATTCAAGTTTATTTAAGATAGTACCAATTATCCGCATCGTGGATATCGCAGACAAGCTTAACATCCATGTCAACGGCATTTTCCATGCATTCTGCAAGAACTTCTATAATCTTGTCTTTCTCGCTTAGAGGTCCTTCGATAATGAGCTCATCGTGAATCTGCAGAATCAGCTTGCTCTTTAAGCCCTCGTCCTTCAGCCTTCTGTAGACAGAATTCATTGCTATCTTGATTATGTCTGCCGCTGTGCCCTGAATTGGAGTATTCATTGCAAGCCTCTTAGCAAGCTCTCTTTCCATGTGTTTGCGAGATGCAAATTCAGGGATCTGTCTTATTCTGCCGAACATCGTCGAAACCATGTGAGAATTCTCGCCCTCTGCGACAAGATTGTCTAAATAAGTCTTAACAGCTGTGTGCTTTTCGAAGTAATCATCGATATATTTCTGAGCCTCTGCACGGCTGATATGCAAGCTCTCAGATAAGCCGTGTGCGCTCATTCCATATACAACACCGAAATTAACGGCCTTTGCCTTGGTTCTGTCATTTGGCGTAACCTCATCAAGTGGCAAATTGAAAATTCTCGAAGCCGTACTTGTGTGAATATCAACACCGTTGTTAAATGCATCTATGAGGCCTCTGTCATGGCTAAGCGATGCGAGCACTCTAAGTTCAATCTGCGAATAATCAGAGCCTACGAAAATATTATCCTTACTTGAGACGTTGAAGGCTTTTCTGATGGACCTGCCGTATTCGTCTCTCATAGGTATGTTCTGGAGGTTCGGCTCAATACAGCTTAATCTTCCTGTTGCAGCAACCGTCTGCATGAAATGAGGATGAATCTTCCCATCAACTGCAATCAGTGCGATTAAGCCATCAACATATGTGCTCTTAAGCTTAGTAAGCTTCCTGTATTCGAGAACATGAGAGACAATCGGATAATCCCTTTCGAGCTTCTCGAGAATATCCGCTGCAGTTGAATACGAAGTTTTCTTTCCTTTTGCACCAGGATAAGGAATCTCAAGCTTTTCAAAGAGCACAGACGCAAGCTGTCTAGGTGAATTTATATTGAAATTACCTCCTGCTTCGTCATATATTGCTTCTTCAAGCTTCGAAATTCCGTCGGACAATTCATCGCCTATTTGAGACAGAGTATCCTTACTGCAGGAAATGCCCTCCTTCTCCATGTCTGCGATGCAAGTAGTCAAAGGCATCTCGATTTCGTTAAAGAGCTTAAGCAATTGCTTTTCTTTGAGAAGCTTCTGCTGTTCAACCATAATAAGATATACATAGATCAGAAATTCGCTGTCTGTAAATTCGCTTATGGTATTTCCGGTATGTCTCAGGACAAGCTTCGAGAATTCGTACTTGTTCCTGTTTGGATCAAGCAGATACTCTGCAATCATAATATCGTGCTTAGGGATCAAGTCCTCACTGCAGTAGCACTTGAACGCATATTGGATCTTCTTAATATCATATGCGATTAAATTCCATTTCTTCCGCTGAATCTCACTGATGACAGGCTCTGTATTCATCGGAGTTACTTCCAATGAAGCATAATCAAAGCCATCACACGACAGGAGCTTAATGCCTGTAATCTCAGGCAAATCAAGGTGGTTGTTGTCGCTTTCTACAGAAATTACAATATCAGAGCCTTCTTGGTATTTACTCAGAAAATCCGCATATCCTATTTCGTTAGCCTTTGGAATTTCGTGCACGAAAGATGCTTCTTCCGTTGTATCTTCACCATTACGCTCGGCCTTCAGCTTGGAGATGAATTTGTAGAATTCAAGCTCTGTATATACTTCAATGAGCTTGTCAGTATCGGGCTCCCTGAATAATAAATCATTCCATTCAAATTCAATCGGAGCATTTACATCAATCGTTGCGAGCTTCTTAGAAAGCACCGCAAGGTCGATATTGTTACGAACATTCTCGCCCATTTTGCCAGGAATTTCGTCGCTATGAGCTAGCACTTCCTCGAGAGTGCCGTACTTCTCAAGAAGCGCGATTCCTTTTTTCTCTCCGATGCCAGGAATGCCAGGAATATTATCGGACGAATCTCCCATCAAGCCCTTCAAATCGATGAACTGACTTGGAGTCAGATTGTATCTTTCCTTCATCGCGTCGATATTATAAATATCGAATTCGCTCATGCCCTTGCGATTAAGAAGAACATCTGTGTTCTCATCTATCAGCTGTAGCTCATCCTTGTCGCCGGAAATAATGCGCGTCCTGAAGCCTTCCTCCGATGCCTTTCTCGCAACAGTGCCAATCAAATCGTCTGCTTCGTATCTTGGCATCTCAAGAATTGCAATATTCATTGCTTCGAGCACCCTGTGCATATAAGGGATTTCAGATAAAAGCTCTATCGGCGTTTGTTGCCTGCCCGCTTTGTACTCAGGGTAAAATTCGTGCCTGAAGGTTTTCTCCTTCATGTCAAAAGCAACCGCCATGTAGTCAGGCTCGTTATCGCTTATTATTTTGCTTAGCATGTTAATAAATGCAAAAACGCCCTGCGTATGGATACCTTTGGAGGTAACCATAGGACGCATGGCGAAATATGCTCTAAATAACAGGCTATTACCGTCTATTATTATTAATTTACTCATTTGTGTTATTTGTATTAAATCTCTTCAAGTTCGCAGTTGTAATATACCTTCTGAACATCGTCGTTGTCTTCAAGAGTTGTGATGAGCTTGGTCAGTGCTTTGACAGCATCATCTGCAACGTTAGCGGACATTGATGGAATTGATTCGATTTCGGCTTCAACAACTTCATATCCAGAAGCCTTGATTGCGTCAAGAACATCGTGGAAATCAGCAGGCTCTGTTCTTACTTCGAAGTTGTCTTCGTTTACGATCATATCCTCAGCGCCAGCTTCAAGGACTTCCATCATAACGTCGTCCTCGCTTAAGCCTTCGCTATCGATAATAATAACGCCCTTCTTTGCAAACATATACGAAACACAGCCAGGTGTTCCGAGGTTTCCGCCATTCTTATCGAATACGGATCTTACAAAAGCAGTAGTTCTGTTGTTGTTATCAGTAAGGCACTCAACGATAATTGCTACTCCTGATGGGCCGTATCCCTCGAAAGTCTTCTCTTCGTAGGACTCTCCTGCGAGCTCTCCTGTACCCTTCTTTATAGCTCTGTTGATATTGTCGTTAGGCATTCCAATGCCCTTAGCCTTATCAATAGCAACTCGAAGTGAAGGATTGAATTCAGGATCTCCTCCCTCTTTGGCAGCAACTATAATCTGTCTTGCATATTTAGTGAACATTGCAGCACGCTTTGAATCCTGTGCTGATTTTCTGTTAGCGATTGTGCCATGTCTACCCACTGGTGGCACCTCCTTTTTTCTGAATAAATTAATTTAATGTAAGTAATATTATTTATAAAATTCTCATAGATTATACACCTATGATTCTTTTATGACAAGTTGAGCTACAGGCGCGTTCATAGTCACTGGGCCTAGCGAAACTAAATTCGGAGCTAATTCTGGAACGGATTTCTAAGTATATTCCAAAGCTGAATCCGAATTTCAATATATATATATAAGAAATGGGCAGTCCGTAAGCCGGGTTCTGTATTAAACGATCATCCATCTACGACTATGATTGCTCATAGCCTCTAGCGACTACCATTCAGACTGAGACGGGCCGCCTCGTATTGTCCTACTCTGTCTTGCTCCGGATGGGGTTTACACGATGAATATGTCTCCATACCACCAGTGAGCTCTTACCTCACTATTTCAACCTTACCACGGCATTACCCGTTTCGGCGGAATGTTTCTGTTGCACTTTCCCTACAGTTACCTGCGGCGGACGTTATCCGTCATCCTTGCCCTGTGGAGCCCGGACTTTCCTCATAACCTATGGTCACGCGATCGTATGGACTACCCATTTTTTATATCTTTTGATTTTTTACTATCTACATTTTTCTATATACAATTCTTGCTAATTTCTTTACTCGACGTTTCCTTTCTCGCGCTTCCTTGCTGAGATGAAAATCTTGAAGAAATTGATTGTTATAAGTATTACTACAGCCGTTGCAATATATCCAAGTATTGGATAGAGGTATTCAACTATGGTCTTGAAGCCTGTTAATCCAAGGAGGAAGGCCAGCGCCGAAACAGCAACGATTATGTAATTAAGCTTAGTGCTTCTTGCAAAAGCTCTTGTGCATCCGTACAAGGTGCTCGCCGCCGCTGAATATATCGCTCCGTAAAGGACTATAGCAAAGAGCAGACTAAGTGGCTTAGAGATTCTCGACGCGTAAGCAAGTAGCGGAAGATCCATCTGATATGAGAAATCCATATCCTTAAGAAGGCATACAAGAAGCAATACCATCAAAATGCAAAGGCAGAAGACGCCAAGGCCCGACCCGAGCAAAGCGTTCTTATTATCCTTTGCCGATAAAGCATTCTGGCCCGCAACCGTGACAAGCGCTATTGAATTATATGCGACAAATAATATCCCAGCGATCCATGGATTAGGCGTAAGCGAGCTTGGATATTCCCCTGCCAAGTTCGCGCTTCCTTGAATGTCCGTTCTAAGCACGAGAATTATCGTGATAATTACTATCGAGAAAAGAAAAGGCACTATCTTTGTAAATACCCGAGAAATTCTCGCAAAATCGCCAATTACGGTAATCGCAACGAGCACGGCGATGATAACTCCGCCGATTGCTATATGAACACCGAATTGCTGATTAAGAAGCGAACCGCCTGCTGCTGTCATGCTAACAAGAATCATGAAATATTGCAAAGTAACAAAGGTCTCAATAAGCTTTTTTGTAATCTTGTTATCGACAGGCGATATCAGCTCCGCATAGTCGCAGGTATTCTTCGAAATAGAAATATATGCAAGCATAAGGCCAACGCAAATATAGATGACAGAAGCTACTGCGATACTGATATATCCAGTCTTTCCGAAGACACCAAAGAACTGCCAGATTTCCCTGCCTGACGCAAATCCGGCGCCCATAACAACGCCTATCAGTATCAATACGATATCAATATAGCTAAGCTTTTTCATTATGAGAATTCCTTTCGAGCAATTGAGCAAGATATTTCCTATCCTGCTGAAGCTTATCTGTCATAGCATTTATGCTTTGCTCATCCTTCGAGCTTCTTTGCAAATTCTGAAGCTCCTCATCAATGCTATTTATCTTCCACGAGAGGCGCTTAGTAACGCACTCTCTGTCAAGGAATTCAAAGGCCTGAGGATATTTCCATCTTATATCATCTTCGTCCCAAAGAGGCTTTCTTTCTGTGATCTCAGTCGGAACTGCCGTAATTATCTCGCAAATGAATTTGCCTTCAGGAACAAGGCTTTCTTGGATAATGTCAAAGCCGTTAACATAAAGAAAATACCGTAGATTTCCTGAATGCTTTCTCGGTTGCATGATAATCTTCTTGAAGCTTCTCGACTTATCCAAGTCAAAAGAGAGAATATCTGAAATTGTATGGCCTCCAAGGCCTGCGATTATAATATCATCGACCTCGCCTTTTTCTAAAGGCTTAAGGCCGTCTCCTACGCGAAAGCTATCCTCTGAGCAAGAAAGATCAAGTTCCCTGAATGTCTCCTGCGCCTTCGACAGTGAATCGGCACTTATATCGCACATTATTGCCTTTGGCGATATTTTATTCTTTACCAAAAGCATAGGGACGTATCCATGATCCGTCCCTATGTCAGCGATAGTTTCACCTGTATTAACATGTTCGCAAATTGCATATATCCTTTTGCTTAATCGCATGCTCTATTCCAGATAATCCTTAAGCTTCTTGCTTCTGCTTGGGTGTCTTAACTTACGTAAAGCCTTCGCCTCAATCTGACGAATTCTTTCTCTTGTTACATTGAATTCCTTGCCAACTTCTTCAAGCGTACGAGGACGTCCGTCATCGAGACCGAAGCGCAGAATAAGGACTTTCTTTTCTCTATCTGAAAGTGTATCAAGCACTTCTCTCAGCTGTTTCTGAAGCATTGCATAAGCTGCCGCATCAACAGGTGAAGGAATATCATCGTCAGCGATAAAGTCGCCAAGATGGCTGTCTTCCTCCTCACCTATAGGAGTCTCGAGAGATACAGGGTCCTGTGACACCTTCTTAATCTCTCTTACCTTCTCTACGGTGATCCCCATTTCCTTTGCAACTTCCTCGTTGGTTGGCTCACGGCCATATTCCTGAAGGAGCTGTCTTTGAATTCTTATAAGCTTGTTGATTGTTTCGACCATGTGAACAGGAATTCGAATCGTTCTCGCCTGGTCAGCTATAGAACGTGTGATAGCCTGTCTAATCCACCATGTTGCGTAAGTAGAAAATTTGTAACCCTTAGTATAGTCGAATTTCTCTACAGCCTTCATAAGACCGAGATTTCCTTCCTGAATAAGGTCGAGGAAGCTCAATCCTCTGTTCAAATATCTTCTTGCAATACTTACAACAAGTCTGAGGTTAGCCTCGCAAAGCTTCTTCCTTGCTTCATCGTCACCCTGCTCAATTCTTATAGCAAGCTCTCTTTCCTCATCAGCTGTGAGCAAAGGAATTTTGCCGATTTCCTTGAAGTACATCTTGACTGGGTCGTCTGTAGGAATATTCTTTGCGCTGGCATCGCTTATATCAATATCGCTCTTTTTCTTGAAGCTGATGCCGTCACCATTTTCATCTGAATCTGGATCAAAATCGTCGGAATCATCTGCGTCCTCATCGATGTCATCAATATTATCGATGTCGTCGAAATCGTCTAACTCAAGGAATTCCTCTTCGGCGAGTTCCGAATCAGAAGGCTCTCTTGAGTCAACAACCTCGATGCCTTCCATCTCAAGGTAATCATATAATTCGTCTGTTTCTTCCTTGCTAAGCTTATGCTCATTTGCAAACATGCTTACCTCGAGGAAAGTTATCTCGTCTCCGGCATTCCTTGCTGTTTCGAGCAATTCGCTGGCAATTTTGGAATTTTTTGAGAATTCGAGTTCGTTTGATTCTTTAATTTCTGACATTTTTTCCTCCGTCATTTTCTGGTGTTGTTCGACTAATGTCCGATCATTGCCCGGCTATAGTCCGACTACTATTCGATGAGCTAGTCTAATTTCATAAGCTCGGATAAACACTCTTCAACTTCTTTGCTATTCCCCATCTTCTCAGCAACGGCAAGCCTGCTTTGAATTTCGAGCTTTTTTTCGTTGTTAATCCTGCTTATATAGCTTGCCCTGCATTCTTTGTAGAAAAGCTCATCGTCTGGGCCAAGCTCTGTTATTTGAAGGCATTTGCTGAAGTATGCTTCTTCTTCAGGGTCAAGCTCGCTTAATATCTTGCTGTAATCTATTCTGCCTGTGCTTATCTCATCCTTGTCGGATAGTTCTAATATGGCAGACCATATCTTCTTTGCAAGCGGTGACTCTATCTTGATTCCGTCTTCAGAAATGCGCTTTATGTAATAAGTGTTGTTCATTGCCAGAATGATAAATGACAATTCAAGCTTCAAATTTGCATCAAGCTGACGGCTATTTCTTGCGACAAAGCCATCTCTTGATCTTACTGCGCCACCCTTGTGCTCACTTTCGCTTTGAATCTCCAGCGAAATCGCATGCTCGGAAATGCCAAATTCCTCTGACAACTTGCGGATGTATATATCTCTTTCGACTGGCGCAAGCGATTTTAACACGGGTATGCATTTCTCGATATATTCAAGGACATCGAGATTATTGCTAAGGTCGTATCCTTTTCTGAGTAATTCAAGCTTGAAATCCGTAGAATAGATGGCTTCGTCGACAAGCTTCTCAAATGCTTGCTTGCCATTCTTCTTAACAAATTCGTCGGGGTCCTTTCCATCGTTGATTCTGAGTATCTTAGGCTTCCCGCCAGCGTTTGTTATAACATCTATTCCCCTTAATGCGGCATTGATTCCAGCATTATCACTATCGTATGATAATATCACATTTTTGCTATATCTTGATAGCAATTTTGCCTGATTATCTGTCAGCGCCGTTCCAAGAGAAGCGACAACATTGCATATTCCTGCCTGATATAAGGAAATGGCATCCATATATCCTTCTACAACTATCACCTTGTTGTTTTCTGCTATAGCATTCTTTGAGAAATTAAGCGCATATAGGTTGTTTTTCTTAAGAAAAATCTCGCTCTCTGCAGAGTTCAGGTATTTAGGCTTTGCGTCACCGATGGCCCTTCCGCCGAAGCCTATCACCTTTCCGTTGGTATTGAAAATCGGAAACATAACTCTGTTGCGGAAATAATCGTAAAGGCCGTTCTTGCCTTTCTTAGCTAAACCGAGTTTAATTAAGTCGTCTTCCTTCACTCCTTCAGACAGCAAATAAGTGCACAAGCTGTTACCCTTGCCAGGCGCATATCCGAGCCCGAATTTCTTGATAATGTCGTCAGAAATTCCCCTTTGCTTGAGATAAGGATAGCCGATGTTCTTCTTCTTTGTCAGGCTGTCAAAATAGAAGCGCGCAGTCTTTGCGTTAATTGAATAGAATTTGTCATAATCAATCTTCGGTCCCTTATGCGTTCTTTCGGGCATCTTAATTCCATATTCACTGCATAACTTCTCGCAGGCTTCCATGAAAGGAATCTTGTTGTATTTCTGGACGAATGAAATGACATCCCCGCTTTCGCCACAGCCAAAGCAATGGAAGATTTGTTTCTCTTCGTTAACCGAGAAAGAAGGCGTTTTCTCTGAATGGAAAGGACAAAGCCCTGTATAATTCGAGCCTGACTTCTTCAGCTGAACATCACGACCTATGACATCGACTATGTTGATATTCATTTTTATCTCTTCGACAAAGCTATTATCAAAGGCCATATTCTCTC
>CAVAIH010000019.1:0-17936 GCA_963588675.1 Sphaerochaetaceae bacterium
CGATTACGAGCTAATCGATTTAGGCGAATAAGGAGAAAGCGTATGAATATGATAGTGGCCGTTGACCAGAATTGGGGCATCGGAAAAGACAACAAGCTCCTTGCTTCAGTGCCAGGAGATATGGCCTTCTTCAAATCTATGACCATGGACAAGGTCGTGGTCATGGGACGGCGGACGCTTGAATCCATGCCTGGCAAGAGGGGACTCAAAAATCGCATCAATTATGTCCTGACAAGAAGCGCTGACTTTACGGCAGAACGATGCATAGTCGTGCACAGCGAAGAAGAACTTTTCTCAGAGCTTGCTAAATACGAAAGCGACGAGGTTTTTCTCATCGGAGGCGCGAGCCTTTACAACAAATATTACGACAGATGTGAGAAGCTCTATGTAACAAAGCTTCAGGCGGACCTTGGCGCAGACACCTTCATAGTCAATCTCGACGAGGACGAGCGCTACGCAATCGCCGAGGAAAGCGAGCTTCACGAGGAAAACGGAATTAGCTACAAATTCTGCACATACATAAGGAAATAGAAAATAGAAGAGAATAATAGAAATAATAGAAGAGAATAGAAATGTCGAAAAAAGAAAACAAAAGATTCTCAAATAGCGAGAGAGAGGGTGCTCCAAAGCGCTCCGGAAAGAACAGAAGAGATTATGCAGACGGCAGTAAAAAGGCTGTAGCCCCAAAGAGGAAGCAATCCCAGTCCGCTGGCAAGCCAAGCGCAGGTTCCCGAACACAATCCCGAGCACAGACCAGAGCACAGTCCAGAACACAGAACTCCAGAGCACAGTCACGAGTACAGTCCTGGGCGCAGAACGAAGAGAGGGCAATGAGTTTCGACCACTTCGATGAAGGCGGTCTCGAAATCGTGGCAGGAAGAAATCCTGTGCTTGAGGTGCTCCGCGGTGAAAGAGACGTCGAAAGAGTCTTTATCGCCAAGGGAACTGAGGGTTCAATCTCACAGATTAAGGCAATCGCCAAGGAACAGGGCGTAATCGTAGATATAGTAGATAAAGAAAGAATCAACGCAATGGCGCCTGGCGAGAAGCACCAAGGTGTCGTTGCCAAGGTTTCGCCGTATAAGTACGCCGAGATGGAAGATATTTTTGCAAAAGCAGAGGCGAGCGGAGAGGATCCTTTCTTCATCATACTTGACGAAGTGACAGATCCGCACAACCTCGGAGCAATCATAAGAACGGCTGAATGTGTCGGAGCTCACGGAGTGATCATTCCGAAGAGAAGGGCTTGCTCGCTGACACAGACCGTGGCATTATCTGCTGCGGGAGCAATCGAATCGATTCCTGTAGTACAGGTTACTAACCTTGCAAGGACCATAGATGAACTTAAGACCAAAGGCCTTTGGGTGGTAGCTGTGGATATGGACGGAAGAACATACTATAAAGAACCGCTCGACGGACCGCTTGCCATAGTGATAGGAAATGAGGGCAAGGGAATCGGAAGACTCGTTAAAGAGAAATGCGACTACTGCATTTCGATACCGATGAAAGGAAGCATCAACTCGCTCAATGCTTCTAATGCGGCTGCAGTCGTAATGTACGGAATAAGAAGAGCGAGAGATATGAGGTAGGAAATTATGAGTAGCAAGAGAAAATATCCGGGCAACCCTAACTACGGGAATTACAAGGAGCCCCCAAAGACAGAGAGGCAAGTAGATAAGGAAAAAAGGAATAACATTATCAAACTCGTGGTAGGAATTGTCATAGCCGTTGGCGGGTTCTTGTTGGGCATATATTTACAGGGCTAATGGCGGAACAAATGCTTGACTTTACAAGGAATGTAGAGTAATATTATCAAGCATCTTTATGAAATTCACCATCAGAGCGAAGGAATCGCTCTGATTTTGGGTTGAAATAATGCATTTTTGCAACATTTTTATAATAAGGAGAATAACAATGGCAGCAGGAGTAAGACAGAAGGTTATCCTCGCATGCACAGAGTGCAAGCAGAGAAACTACAATACTATGAAGAACAAGAGAAACAATCCTGACAGAATTGAGCTCATGAAGTATTGCAAGTTCTGCAACAAGGAAACACTCCACAAGGAGACAAAGTAGTTTTTTCAAGATTTTTCAAGATTTAATAACGGAGACATCTCATGGCAAAGAACGCTGACAAGAATGAGAATACAAAGAATCTCCCAAAGGATGCTCCAGAGAAATCTGCAGGCAAGGAAAAGGGTGGCTTCATCGCATACATCAAGGGCGTAAGACAAGAGCTCAAGAAGGTGGTATGGCCGACTAAAGAGGAGCTTGGCACAAGTACCGTTGTGGTAATAGTGACATGCGCTCTTTTTGCTGTTGCTTTTTGGGCAATTGATACAGGCTTCCTTGCAGCACTGAAGAGTATTCTCGGAATTACACTTTCATAAATTAAGTAACGGAGACAGGTAGCATGACGGATATTGAGAATAAGACAACAATCAAATCGACCGCGTCTCCACTTAAGGACGAAGGTCTTCGTGGAGATGGAACAGCCAAATGGTATGTTATACATACTTATTCAGGATATGAGAACAAGGTCAAGGATAGCATCGAAAGAATGGTAGAATACCGTGGCATGCAGGACTTGATTCTTGAGGTCACTATTCCTACAGAGGATAGAGTCGAGATCAAGAATGGTGTCAAGAAGGTAAAGACCCGTAAGCTTTTCCCTGGATACGTAGTAATCAAGATGATTGTTAACAACGAGACTTGGTACCTTGTAAGAAATACAGAGGGTGTTACAGGCTTCGTTGGACATGGCACCAACCCTATTCCACTAACTAAGGAAGAGATAGTAAGAATGGGCGTTGAGAAGCTTAGAATCGACCTGGATATCGAGGTCGGCGATACAGTCCGCATTATCGGAGGAATTTTCGAAGGCCAGCTCGGCATAGTAGAAGCAATTAATCCGGAGAAGCAGATTGTTAAAGCTAAGATTTCGATGTTCGGTAGAGATACACCTGCAGAACTTGAATTCTCACAGGTGAATAAATTGAAATAGAATATTGAAGAAAGGAGTAAGACATGGCAAAGAAGATCGACGGCTATATTAAGCTTCAGATCCCTGCCGGCGGAGCTACACCAGCACCACCAGTTGGTCCAGCACTTGGTCAGAAGAGCGTAAATATTATGGACTTCTGCAAGCAGTTCAATGCAAAGACGCAGGATCAGCAGGGAATGATCATTCCTGTAGTAATCACAGTATATAAGGATAGATCGTTCTCATTTGTATGTAAGACGCCTCCAGCAGCAGTTCTTATTAAGAAGGCAGCAGGAATCGAGTCTGGTTCAGGTGTTCCTAACAAGACTAAGGTAGCATCAATTACATACGCACAGGCAGAGGAAATCGCTAAGACAAAGATGCCTGATCTCAATGCGGCAACCCTTGAAGCAGCAACAGATATGATTAAGGGAACAGCTCGTAGCATGGGAGTAACGGTAACTGAGTAATGCAGTGGGAGGTAGTCAGAAAGACACCGCTAGCACCACCAAGGAGGATTAAATGAAAAGATCAAAGAGATACACTGCAGTAGCAGGAAGCTACGATAAGCATGAGCTTCTCGATGTAGAATCCGCTATTAAGCAGGTAAAGGAACTCGCTAACGCAAAGTTTGACGAGACAATCGAAATGCACTTCCGACTTGGAGTAGACGGAAGACACGCAGACCAGCAGGTTAGAGGCGCAATCGTACTGCCACACGGAACTGGTAAGAGCAAGAAGGTTCTTGTTTTTGCAAAGGGACCAAAGGCAGAGGAAGCACAGGCAGCAGGAGCTGATTATGTAGGCGCTGAAGACATGGCTGAAAAGATTCAGAAAGAGGGTTGGTTCGACTTTGATGCTGTAGTAGCTACACCTGACATGATGGGTGTTGTTGGACGTCTCGGTAAGGTTCTCGGTCCTAAGGGACTCATGCCTAACCCAAAGTCCGGAACAGTAACTATGGACATCGAGAAGGCACTCGCTGACATCAAGGCTGGTAAGGTTGAATACCGTCTTGATAAGGCTAACATCATCCATGTAATCATTGGAAAGAAGTCCTTCACAGAAGAACAGCTCATCGCTAACGCTAATGCTATCATTCAGGCAATCGCTAAGGCTAAGCCTGCAGCAGCAAAGGGTCAGTATTTCAAGAGCGTAACAGTCGCTTCAACAATGAGCCCTGGCGTTAAGATCAACACATCTACACTTTCGATTCAATAATTTTTTCGAACCGGAAAGATAGACCAAATTAGAATATCAACCTAAGACAGCGGGTGCGAAAGCTTAATTTCCCGCCGAGGTACAATTATAAATTGAACCCCGCTGTCTAATAGCGGGGTATTTTGTACCTAAAGACCCAATAATGAGTGTCCAACACTCAGGAAAGGAGAACAGAAGAATATGTCTGTATCAGCTAAAGAAGCTAAGCAGGTAGTTATCGACGAGATTAAGGAAAGATTTGACAATTCCGTATCTGTAGTCGCAGTAGATTACCTGGGAATTACAGTAGAGCAGGCTGAAGAACTCAGAGCTAACCTCAGAAAGGAAGGCGTTGCTTTCACTGTTTACAAGAACACTCTTATCAAGAGAGCTATCGCAGGAACACCTTACGAAGCACTCGGAGAAGGAGATACACTTAAGGGCTCAACAGCTCTTGCATTTTGCACAGAGGATGCAACAGCATCAACAAGAGTACTCTCAAAGGCTATCAAGGAATACAAGAAGATGGCTTTCAAGGGTGGCGTAGTTGAAGGCGTAGTATACGATAAGGAAAAGATCGAAGATTTCGCAACAATCCCATCAAGAGACGAACTCATCGCAAGATTCATGGGCAGCATCCAGTCACCAATGACCAAGCTTGCCCTTACACTCAAGGCAATTGCCGAGAAGGAAGCATAGTCGCATAATCGCGTAAATGTTTTTCGAAAAAGGGCGCAAAGCCCACAAAATAATAAAGATTCGAACTAAGATTTTTTAAGAAAAGGAGAAAATTACAATGAATAAGGATCAGATCATTGAGGCTCTGAAGGGAATGAGCATTCTTGAGATTAACGAATTAGTAAAGGCTCTTGAGGAAGAGTTCGGCGTAAGCGCAGTAGCAGTAGCAGCACCAGCAGCAGGTGGCGCAGCAGCAGGCGGCGAGGCAGAAGAGAAGTCAGAATTCAACGTAGTACTCAAGGAGATCGGCGCAGAGAAGATTAAGGTTATCAAGGCTGTAAGAGAAGCAACAGGTCTTGGACTTAAGGAAGCTAAGGAGCTCGTAGATTCCGCACCTTGCAACGTTAAGGAGAACGTAGAGGCAGGAGAGGCTAATGCTCTTAAGGAGGCTCTTGAGGCTGCAGGCGCTGTAGTAGAACTCGCATAGTGCCTCGGTGTGCCTCGATAATTTCCGTTGTGCGGTGTCATCCTGCGATAACCGCTCGCTTACGTACGCTTAGTACGCGCGCTCGCGATTATCTGGTATTCCTAGCACAACGAAAATTCTCTTCGGCACGGAAGAGTCGGACGTTTCCGTTGTGCGGTGTCATCCTGCGATAACCGCTCGCTTACGTACGCTTAGTACGCGCGCTCGCGATTATCTGGTATTCCTAGCACAACGAAAATTCTCTTCGGCACAGGGAACGTGTAATTTCCGCTAGGCTTTGTCGCCCGGCACCAATTGTTCGCTTACGTACGCTTAGTACGTGCGCTCACAATTGGCTTGGGCTTCTCGCCTAACGAAAATTCTCTTCGGCACAGAAGAGACGGCACGGAAGGCCGAATCGGCAGGGAAGCCGTAAAATTTCCATCAAAAGAACAAATTGGACCGTGCGATATCGGTTCGAACCACGCAATAACCGAATTGAGCCCTCAACTGAGGGGGCTCAATTCGTGCGTTTAAGGCAAATCGTTTTTTGCTCGAAATTCGTGAATTTTTCGTGAAAATTCGCGAAGAAATGAATGTTTTTGCATTTTATAACAAACATAAAGAAGGAGAGAATAATGCCACATCCTGAAAAAGTCGGAAGAAAAGAACGTATGTCGTTCTCAAAGATCAATGAAGTATGCGAAATGCCTAACCTCATTGACATTCAGACACAGTCATACAAGTGGTTCATGGAGGAGGGCCTCAAGGAGGTTCTCGAAGATGTATCACCTGTGCGTGACACGACTAACAATCTCAATCTTGAATTCGTTGACTACACTTTTGACATGGACGGAATCAAATATGACCAAGAGGAGTGCAAGGATAGAGAAGCAACTTATGCAGTTCCTCTGAAGGTTAAGGCACGTCTGATCAATAAAGAGACTGGCGAAATCAAGGAGTCTGAGGTGTTCATGGGCGATTTCCCTCTCATGACCGAGAAGGGAACTTTCGTATATAATGGCGCCGAGAGAACCATAGTAACTCAGATGCTAAGGTCACCTAGCGCATATTATGACGTAACTCATGATAAGTCGAACAAGAAGCTCTACACTTCGCAGATTATTCCTAACAGAGGAGCATGGATTGAGTACGAGACAGACTCACAGGAAGCAATTTATGTAAGAGTAGACAAGACAAGGAAAATGCCTGTTACCGCATTCCTAAGAGCACTTGGAATGGAAAGCAATGATGACATCATTGCAGTTTTCGGTGAGGATGACAGACTGCTCAAGACCTTAGAGAAGGACACTACCAAGAATACAGAGGGTGGACTCAAGGAACTCTATAAGAGATTAAGGCCAGGAGATCTTCCTACAACCGAGAGCGCAAAGTCTATGCTCGAGACACTTTTATTTGATCCGAGAAGATATGACCTTGCAAGGGTTGGCAGATATAAATACAACAAGAAACTGGGTATCCACGACAGACTTATCGACACTGTTGCCGCAGAGAATGTTTTTGACCCTAACACTGCCGACGTCATCGTTGAAGCTGGAGAGAAGATTTCAAGGGAAAAAGCCATGGAAATCGAGGATGCCGGCGTAGTATATGTACTTTGCCACGCAAAGGCAGACGAGGACGACAGCATCGTAAAGGTTGTCGGCAACAACTTCGTTGATCCTACTAAGTACATTGACTTTGACCTTTCAGCATATAGACTGTCCGAGAAGGTATACTATCCTGTTCTCAAGGAAATCCTTGATGAAGCAGACGGCGACGAGGACAAGATTAGAGCTGGAATCGCAAATCGCAAGAAGGAACTTTGCCCTAAGAATATTATTCTCGATGACATCATTGCATCGGTAAGCTATATTCTTAACCTCAACCACGGTATCGGTGATATCGACGACATCGACCACCTTGGCAACAGAAGACTCAAGACAGTAGGCGAGCTCCTGCAGAACCAGTGCAGAATCGGTTTTGCAAGAATGGAGAAGACCATCAGAGAGAGAATGACAACTGAGAATTCTTCGCCTAAGGACCTTATCAATATTCGTCCTGTAACAGCTGCAATCAAGGAATTCTTCGGAAGTTCACAGCTCTCACAGTTCATGGATCAGAACAATCCTCTTGCAGAGCTCACACATAAGAGAAGAATTTCCGCTCTCGGACCTGGAGGCCTTTCAAGAGAAAGAGCTGGATTCGAGGTCAGAGACGTACACTATTCACACTACGGAAGAATGTGCCCTATCGAGACACCTGAAGGTCCTAACATCGGACTTATCGGTTCTCTCACAACATACGGCATCATCAATGAGTACGGCTTTATCGAGACACCTTACCGTAAGGTTGACAAGGCTACAGGTATTGTAACTAAGGAAGTAGAATACCTTTCGGCATCCGATGAGGAACTTATGATAGTTGCTCAGGCGAACGAGCCACTCGATGAAGAGGGACATTTTGTAAATAACAAGGTAGCTGTAAGAGGCGTTAAGGGCGAAATCACACTCGTTCCAAAGAACGAAGTAGACTACATGGACGTTTCACCTAAGCAGGTAGTATCCGTAGCTACAGCCATGATTCCTTTCCTTGAGAACGACGACGCGAACAGAGCTCTGATGGGATCTAACATGCAGAGACAGGCAGTTCCACTTCTCGTAACAGAAGCACCTTACATCGGTACAGGTATCGAATATAAGGCTGCTTGCGACTCAGGCGCAGTTGTACTTGCTAAGCACTCAGGTGTTGTTGAATTCGTAGACGGAACAACTGTAAATATCAGAAGAGACGACAACGGCGAACTTGATACATACAAAATGCTCAAGTTCAAGCGTTCCAACCAGGGTACTTGCATTAACCAAAGACCTATCGTTTCCTTCGGCGAGCATATTGAAGCTGGAGAAGTAGTAGCTGACGGCCCATCAACAAATCTCGGTGAGATTTCACTTGGAAAGAATCTGCTTATCGGATTCATGACATGGGAAGGATACAACTACGAGGACGCTATCATCCTCAACGAGAGACTTCTTATGGACGACGTACTCACATCACTTCACATTGAGAAGCACGAATGTGAGGCAAGAGATACTAAGCTCGGACCTGAAGAGATTACAAGAGATATTCCTAATGTCGGCGAGAACGCACTTAAGGAACTCGACGAGGACGGAATCATCAGAGTTGGTGCTGAGGTTCACTCAACAGATATACTTGTCGGAAAGCTTACTCCAAAGAGCGAGACAGAACTCACTCCTGAGACAAGACTGCTCCGCGCTATTTTTGCTGAGAAATCCAAAGAAGTAAGAGACTCATCGTTGAGACTTCCTCACGGAGAAGAGGGCGTTGTAATAGACGTAAGAGTATTTGACAGAAGCAACAGCAGTGAGCTCGCACCTGGTGTAAACAAGGTCGTTCACGTATATGTTGCAAATAAGAGAAAAATCAACGTCGGCGATAAGATGGCTGGACGTCACGGTAACAAGGGTGTAATTTCGAGAATTCTTCCTCAGGAGGATATGCCATTCCTCGAGAACGGCGAGTGCCTGCAGGTAATGCTTAACCCTCTTGGTGTACCTTCCCGTATGAACGTTGGACAGGTACTTGAGGTTCACCTCGGACTTGCTGCAAAGAAGAAGGGCTGGTATATTTCAACCCCTGTATTTGACGGAGCAAGCGAGAAGGATGTAATCAATCTGCTTGACGAGTGCGGATATCCTAAGACAGGTAAGCTGAGACTTCGTGACGGCAGAACGGGTGAATTTTTCGATAACCCTGTAACTGTCGGATACATGTATATGCTCAAACTCCACCACCTTGTAGACGACAAGATTCACGCAAGATCAACCGGACCTTACTCACTTGTAACACAGCAACCACTTGGTGGTAAGGCTCAGTTCGGAGGACAGAGATTTGGTGAGATGGAAGTATGGGCTCTTGAAGCTTACGGCGCAGCTTATACACTTCAGGAAATCTTGACCGTTAAGTCCGACGATATTATCGGAAGAACAAAGACCTACGAGGCAATCATCAACGGCGTAAATATTCCTAAGCCAGGTATTCCAGAGGCGTTCAAGGTACTCATCAAGGAACTCCAGGCACTTGCTCTTGATATCAGAACAATGACTGATGATGATCAGGAAATCAAGCTCAGGGAGACATCCGAATATGAAGGAGCACTTACATTCGACAGAATGATCAGTGACACCGACAGAAGAGCAGAACGCGAAAAGGCTTACGCAGAGATGGAAGACAACTTCGGCGGAGCAATCGGATCCATCGATGATGTCGACGAAGAGGACCTTGAGGACCTCGGCGGCCTCGAAGAAGCCGAAGATGCTTTTGAAGATGATTTTACTATCGAGGACTAATCTGAGGGGAGGACATAAGAATGAATATAGATAACAACTACGATTTGAGAAATATTGAGTCCCTGCAGATTAAGCTGGCTTCAACAGAGACTATGCTCGAGTGGTCACACGGCGAGGTAACTAAGCCTGAGACTATCAACTACAGATCGCTCAAGCCTGAGTTCGACGGACTTTTCTGCGAGAGAATTTTCGGACCTACAAAGGACTGGGTATGCGGATGCGGTAAATACAACAAGATCCACTATAAGAATCTTGTCTGCCCATACTGCGGAGTAGAAGTAACAAGGTCAAAAGTTAGAAGAGAGAGAATGGGCCACATCAAGCTCGTATCTCCTGTTTCACACATTTGGTACTTCAAGGGAAGCCCATCAAGAATCGCTCTGATTCTCGATGTATCAATGAAGGACCTGGAGAAGGTTATATACTTCGGAGCATACATCGTGCTTGATCCAGGCGAGACAAATCTTCAGTATAAGCAACTTCTTACAGAAGAGGAATATATCGAAGCTTGTGAAGTGTACGGAAAGACCTTCAAGGCCGAAATGGGCGCAGAGGCAATCAGACAACTGCTCACAGAAGTTGATGTTGACAAGCTTTCAGAGGAAATCAGAGAACAGCTCGTTAAAGCGTCTGTACAGAAGCGTATTCGCCTTCTGAAGAAACTTGAGCTTGTAGACGCCTTCAAGCAGTCAGGCGTTAAGCCAGAGAGCATGATACTCGAGGTAATTCCTGTAATTCCACCAGATTTGAGACCTATGGTACAGCTTGACGGAGGCAGATTTGCAACATCTGACCTTAACGATTTGTACAGAAGAGTAATTTACAGAAACAACAGACTTAAGAAATTAGACGCAGCAGGCGCACCTGACATTATCATAAGAAACGAAAAGAGAATGCTCCAGGAGGCCGTAGACGCTCTTATCAACAACGGCAGAAGAGGCAAATCCGTAACAGGAGCTGCTGGAAGAAAGCTCAAATCACTTTCAGATATGCTGAAGGGTAAGCAGGGACGTTTCCGTCAGAACCTGCTCGGTAAGAGAGTTGACTTCTCAGGCCGTTCGGTAATCGTCGTAGGACCTGAGCTTAAATTCTATCAGTGCGGTCTTCCTAAGAACATGGCTCTTGAGCTCTTCAAGCCTTTCATCATGAAGGAACTTGCAGAGAGAGGTCTTGCACACAATGCAAAGAACGCAAGAACTATGGTTGAGAAAGCAGACCCTGCAGTATGGGATGTGCTTGAATATGTAATTAAGGATCACCCTGTACTACTTAACCGTGCTCCGACCCTGCACAGACTTGGTATTCAGGCGTTTGAGCCAGTGCTTGTTGAAGGTAAGGCTATTAAGCTTCATCCACTTGTATGTACAGCTTTCAACGCCGACTTCGACGGAGACCAGATGGCCGTACACGTACCTCTTTCAGTTGAGGCACAGGCAGAGGCAAGATTCCTCATGCTGTCAGTAAATAACATTCTGGCACCTAAGGATGGTTCGCCTATTACAATTCCAACTCAGGACATGATTCTGGGAAGCTATTATCTTACACATCCAGGCACAGAGGAGCGTAACCTCCCTGCAGAAGTAGGCGATGGCAAGTGCTTTGCAGACTATGACGAGATGTTCATGGCATATCAGGCTGGAGTTGTTGGAATTCATGCCAAGGTAAAAGTTCGTAGATATGCTTATCCGGGAGACAGAGGCAAGCTCGTTGAGTCAACAGTCGGAAGATTTATCTTCAACCACGGCCTGCCACAGGACATCGGTTTTGTCAACAGAGAAGAGGACCCATACTCACTCGAGGTAGACTTCCTCTGCGACAAGAAGGCTCTTGGCCGTATCATCGGAAAGTGCTTCAAGGCACACGGAAATACAGAGACAGTACTCATGCTTGACTATGTAAAGAGCATCGGATACCACTACTCAACAATTTCCGCAACAACAATCAGTATTTCCGATATGGAAATTCCAGAAGAGAAATACACAATCGTTGCTGAAGCTGAGAAGGAAGTAGACAAGTTCGAGAACGCTTACAGACATGGTCTGATGAGCGACAAGGAAAGATACGAAGCTGTCATCAAGACATGGAAAAAAGCCACAGATACAGTTGCCGACGCCCTCATGGAGAACCTCGGTACTATGAACAACCTGTACATCATGGCTAATTCCGGAGCCCGTGGTAACAAGTCACAGATTAGCCAGGTCGGCGGTATGCGTGGACTGATGGCTAACGCAACAGGTCATACGGTAGAAATTCCTATCAAGGCTAACTTCCGTGAAGGTCTGTCTATACTGGAATACTTCATTTCATCAAATGGTGCCCGTAAGGGACTTGCGGATACAGCGCTTAGAACAGCCGACTCAGGATATCTGACAAGAAGACTCGTAGACGTTTCGCACAGCACTATCGTAAATGAAGAGGACTGCGGTTCAGAAGAAGGAATCGAATTCTCAGCATTTATGGACGGTAAGGAAGAAATCGAGAGACTCTATCAGAGAATCGCAGGAAGATTCGTTACCGAAGATGTAATCAACCCTATGACAGGCGAGGTAATGGTTGCCAAGGGCGAATACATCACTGACGATATGGCTGAGGCTATTGAGGCAGCAGGTGTAAAGAGCGTTATGGTAAGATCCGTAATGAACTGCAAGTGCAAGAAGGGCGTATGCGCTAAGTGCTACGGAAAGAATCTTGCAACAGGCAAAATGGTTCTTCCAGGTGAGGCTGTCGGCATCATCGCTGCTCAGTCCATCGGTGAGCCGGGTACACAGCTGACGATGAGAACCTTCCATACTGGTGGTGTAGCTGGAAGCGATATTACTCAGGGTCTTCCAAGAGTAGAAGAACTTTTCGAAGCTCGTAAGCCTAAGGGTCTTGCCGAAATCTGCGAGGCAGATGGTGAGGTAATCGCAATCGAGCCAAGAACTGACAACAAGACAAATGTCGTTGTTAGAGAAGAAGGCGGAGACAGAACCTACGTTGTACCATTTGGTGCAAGAATCAACGTTGAGCTTGGCCAGAAGGTTATTGCCGGCGGACAGATTACAAAGGGACCTCTTGATCCACACGACATCATGAGAATCGTCGGTGTTGAAGGCGTATATCAGTATCTCCTGAAGGAAGTACAGAGAGTATATAAGACTCAGGGTGTAGATATTAACGACAAACACATCGAGGTAATCGTTAGCCAGATGCTCAACAAGTACAAAGTTGAGAAGCCAGGAGATACTACACTCATTCCGGGTGGACAGTATACAAAGGCCGAGATTGACGAAGCTAATGAGACCGCAGTCGCTAACGGCGGTGAGCCAGCTGAGTGCACAAGACAGCTCCTTGGTATCGCTAAGGCAGCTCTTGCAACAAGCAGTTTCCTCTCAGCCGCATCATTCCAGGAGACAATCAAGGTTCTCACAGATGCATCCATTAAGGGCAAGATCGACAGACTCGAAGGCCTTAAGGAAAATGTAATGATCGGTAAGCTTATCCCTGCCGGCACAGGTATGAAGAGATATAGCAACGTCGATATAGATTATGGTGAAAACGAAAGCCTTATGAATGGCGAAGAGGATTCAGCTATCGGCAGTGCCGAGGATTATGCAGCAATGCCTATTGAAGAGGCGGAGAAATACATAATCGAAGCTTCTGAAGAGACTGAAGAATCCGAAGAAAGCACAGGCTTCGACCCAAGCCTTGTCGAGTAGTTTTCGTTGACAAATCAAGCTTTTATCACTATAATTAAACAGTTCGAGACCGTTCGCGGGCTGATTTAGGTCGGCCTGCGGACTTCTTGATAATAATTTTAGAGGAAAGGAGATAATAATGCCTACAATTAACCAATTAGTACGTCAGGGTAGAACAAGCGCTGTAAAGAAGTCAACAGCTCCTGCACTTGGTAAGAACATGAACACACTTAAGAAGACTCTTACCGACGTAAATTCCCCTCAGAAGAGAGGAGTATGCGTAGCAGTTAAGACTGTTACTCCTAAGAAGCCTAATTCAGCTCTGAGAAAAGTAGCAAGGGTTCGTCTGACTAACGGAATGGAAGTTACAGCTTACATTCCAGGAATTGGACACAATCTGCAGGAGCACAGCGTTGTTCTTGTAAGAGGCGGAAGAGTTAAGGACCTCCCAGGTGTAAGATATCACATCGTAAGAGGAACACTCGATGCTGCAGGTGTTGCAAATCGTGGTCAGGCTCGTTCCAAGTATGGAGCAAAGAGACCTAAGAAGAAATAGTATAACTTAACGAAAATCGGTTAGAGGCATTCTCTGATATATAGGGAGCGCCACGGGAACACTTCCGGGAGTAAGATGAAAAATTTTTTTACCTGAAGAATTTCACGAAAGTGTTAACGAGTACCGACTGAAATCAAGGAGGGAAGAGAAGTGCCTAGAAAAGGTAATGTACCAAAGAGAGAAGTACTTCCAGATCCGGTATACGGTAGCGTAGTCCTTGCTAAGTTAATCAACAGCATCATGCTGGACGGCAAGAAGGGCGTTGCTCAGAAGATCGTATATGATGCATTCGATATGATCAAGGAACAGACCGGCAAAGATCCTATGGAAGTATTCAATGAGGCTATGAACAATATCATGCCTGTATTAGAAGTTAAAGCAAGAAGAATCGGTGGTGCGAACTACCAGGTTCCTATCGAAGTAAGACCTGAAAGACGTCAGACTCTCGGAATTCGTTGGCTCACTAAGTACACAAGAGCAAGAGGCGAGAGAACTATGGCTGAGAGACTTGCTAAGGAACTCATGGACGCTGCTAACAACACTGGAGCATCTGTAAAGAAGAAAGAAGATACTCATAAGATGGCAGAGGCTAATAAGGCATTCGCACACTTCAGATTCTAATCAGCAGGTGATACATGCTGATAGAAGAGAAAAAATAGAGAAGTAGGAAGGAGGAAATAATGGGAAGAAGTTTTTCATTAGAGAAAACAAGGAACATCGGTATCATGGCTCACATCGACGCCGGCAAGACCACTACTACTGAGAGAATACTTTTCTATACAGGAAAGACTCACAAGATTGGTGAGACTCACGAAGGTTCAGCAACAATGGACTGGATGGAGCAGGAGCAAGAACGTGGAATTACCATTACTTCAGCTGCTACTACTGCTCAGTGGAAAGACACAAGAATAAATATTATTGATACTCCGGGACACGTTGACTTCACCGTCGAGGTAGAAAGATCGCTTCGTGTACTGGACGGAGCCGTAATGGTACTCTGTGCAAAGGGCGGTGTTGAGCCACAGTCTGAGACGGTATGGAGACAGGCAGAGAAATATAACGTCCCAAGAATGATTTTCATTAACAAGATGGATATTCTCGGTGCCAACTTCTATCGTGTCGTTGACATGATTCACGACAGACTCAAGGCCAATGCAGTTCCTGTACAGCTCCCAATCGGTTCTGAGAACGATTTTGTCGGAATTATTGACCTCATCAAGATGAAGGCCGAGATCTACAAGGATGACCTTGGCAAGGAGATTGAGGAACAGGACATTCCGGAGAACATGAAAGCTGATGCTGAGGCATGGAGAGATAAGCTCGTAGAGTCAGTAGCTGAGTGCGACGAGGAACTGATGATGAGATACCTCGAGGGTGATGAAATTACCAACGAGGAGATCAAGAAAGTCATCAGAGAGCAGACAATCAAGGGCGAAATGTTCCCTGTATTCTGCGGTTCCGCATACAAGAACAAGGGCGTTCAGCTGATGCTTGACGGAGTTGTTGACTACATGCCTGCACCTACAGATATTCCTGCTATCAAGGGCGTTAACCCAGAGACAGAGGAAGAAGAGGAAAGACCTGCAAGCGACAAAGCGCCTTTCTCGGCACTTGCGTTCAAGATTATGGCCGATCCTTATGTAGGTAAGCTTGCCTTTTTCAGAGTATATTCAGGTACACTTAGCAGTGGCTCCTATGTACTCAACGCAACAAAGGGCAAGAAGGAAAGAATCGGAAGAATTCTTCAGATGCACGCTAACCACCGTGACGAGATCGAAATGGTCTACTCAGGTGATATCGCTGCGGCTGTAGGTCTCAAGCAGACAACAACAGGAGATACTCTTTGTGACGAGGATCATCCAATTATCCTCGAATCAATGGAATTCCCTGAGCCTGTAATTGAGATTGCCATCGAGCCTAAGACCAAGATTGGTCAGGAGAAGATGGGCGCAGCTCTCGCTAAGCTGGCAGAAGAGGATCCAACATTCAAGACTTACACAAATCCTGAGACAGGACAGACCATCATCGCTGGAATGGGCGAGCTTCACCTCGAGATTATCGTAGACAGACTTCTGCGTGAATTTAAGGTTGAGGCTAATGTAGGTAAGCCACAGGTTTCATACAAGGAGACCATTACTTGCGAGGTGGACGAGGACTACAAGCACAAGAAGCAGTCCGGTGGATCAGGTCAGTATGGACATGTTCGTTTCAGAATGTACCCAAGAGAGGCAGGATCGGGCTTCGAATTCAAGAACTCAGTTGTCGGCGGAGCTATTCCTAAGGAATACATTCCAAAGATTGAAGAAGGCTTCATCGAAGCAATGCAGACTGGACCTGTTGCAGGATACCAGGTAGTAGACCTTGGAATCGAACTTTACGATGGTTCCTACCACGAGGTAGACTCATCCGAAATGGCATTCAAGATCGCAGCTACGATGGGATTCAGAGAGGCTTGCAAGAAGGCTAAGCCAGTACTCCTCGAGCCAATCTTCAAGGTAGAGGTAACAGTTCCTGAGAACAACATGGGTGACATCATTGGAGATATAAGCTCAAGAAGAGGAAGAATCGAGGGCTCGGATATCAACAATGGAGCTGCAATCGTAAGAGGATACGTTCCTCTGTCCGAGATGTTCGGATATGCAACTGACCTGCGTTCAAAGACACAGGGAAGAGGTGTATATGTAATGCAGTTCGACCACTTTGACAAGCTCCCTGAGAGCATCAAGGAGAAGCTTGCTAAATAGAAATAACTGAAGCTTGATAATTCGGTTATTTGCAATTATTTGCAATCATATGCAGGACTAATCCAAATTTAAATCTAATATTGATTAGAACAATATTAAAGATAATAATTAACAACTAATATTTACTTATAAGGAGAAAAAGAAATGGCTAAGCAGAAATACGAAAGAACCAAGCCACATATCAACATTGGTACAATCGGCCACGTTGACCATGGTAAAACAACTCTGACAGCAGCAATCACAAGCGTACTTGCTAACAAGTACGGACTCGGTGGTGGCGTAGCATTCGATCAGATTGACAAGGCACCAGAAGAGAAGGCAAGAGGAATCACGATTTCAACAGCACACGTTGAGTACGAGACACCTAACAGACACTACGCACACGTAGACTGCCCAGGACACGCTGACTATGTAAAGAACATGATTACAGGAGCAGCACAGATGGACGGAGCAATCCTCGTAGTAGCAGCAACAGATGGACCAATGCCACAGACAAGAGAGCACATCCTTCTTTCAAGACAGGTAGGAGTACCTTACATCATCGTATTCCTTAACAAGTGCGACATGGTAGACGACGAGGAGCTTCTTGACCTGGTAGAGATGGAAGTAAGAGAGCTTCTTGACGAGTACGAATTCCCAGGCGATGACACACCAATCATCAGAGGATCCGCACTTAAGGCACTCGAGGATCCAACAGGCGAGTGGGCAGAGAAGGTAGTAGAGCTTATGGAAGCAGTAGACAGCTACATTCCAGAGCCAGAGAGAGCAAACGATCAGCCATTCCTGATGCCAGTAGAGGACGTATTCTCAATCATGGGAAGAGGAACAGTAGCAACAGGAAGAGTAGAGAGAGGAACACTTAAGGTAAGTGACGAAGTAGAGATCGTAGGACTCAAGGAAGAGAAGAGAAAAGTAGTCTGCACAGGAGTAGAGATGTTCAAGAAGACACTTGATCTTGCAGAGACAGGCGACAACATCGGAGTACTTCTCAGAGGCGTAGAAAGAACTGAAATCGAAAGAGGACAGGTACTTGCAAAGCCAGGCACAATTCATCCACACACAAAGTTCAAGGGCCAGGTATACGTACTTAAGAAGGAAGAGGGTGGAAGACATACACCATTCTTCAACGGATACAGACCACAGTTCTACTTCAGAACAACAGACGTAACAGGAGACCTTCACCTTCCAGAAGGCACAGAGATGTGCATGCCTGGAGATAACGTAGTAATGGAGATCGAGCTGATCACACCAATCGCTATCGAAGA
>CAVAIH010000020.1:0-17772 GCA_963588675.1 Sphaerochaetaceae bacterium
CCGCGAGGACAGGGTTATCCGCGAGGGTAGGATTATCTGAAGGAATATAAATACCCGCGAGGCATAGATATAACGGAGGAGCATAATGGTAGTAGTCAAATATTTTTTCGTTGCTCTTCTCGTATTACCATTATTATTGGTATGCTGGGCACTCATCAGGGCCTGTGCCGAGGATATTGTCAAATCAAGGAGAAAATAAAGAAAAATGAGAAGGGGCCTTTTTATCTCAATCGAAGGGTCGGACGGCTCCGGCAAGTCGACACAGCTTGAGAACATAAAGAAATATTACGAAGACAAAGGCATAAAGATTCTTGCTACAAGGGAACCAGGCGGTACTGAGATCAGCGAGAAGCTCAGAAGCATACTTCTTGATAAAGATAATTCTGAGATGTCTCCAATCGCCGAGATGATGATATATTCGGCATCAAGGGCACAGCTTGTAGATGAAGTGATAAGGCCCGCTCTCGAAAGGGGCGAGGTAGTAATCTGCGACAGATTCATAGACAGCTCCATCGCATACCAAGGGTACGGAAGAGGACTCGGAGATATGGTCGAGAAGGTTAACCTCTATGCGGTCGGCGACATTATGCCGGACCTTACGATTTTTCTAGACCTCGACCCTGCACTCGGCAGAAAGCGCGTTCAGGAAAGATACGGGACGGAGAGCATGGATAGGCTCGAACAGGAGAAGATGGATTTCCACTACAGAGTCTACGAAGGATATAAGGCACTTGCGAAGGCTTACCCTGACAGAATAGTAAGCATAGACGCGAGTCGCTCGATAGAGGAGATGAAGGATGATATTTACGCCCAGCTTGATAGACTCAAGTAATGCACATGCTTGGATCATCGAAGGCATCAAGGGAGAGGCGCGCGAAGAATTTGTAAGCGGTATGGTGCATCACTTTGCCACCAACAGCCTCGACATAGTCTACATGGATAAGACCGCGACCAAAGGCGGTTATCGCATGGAAGATATAAATGCCTTCATTCAAAGAATGCACATGGGCTCGTTCGGCCCTCATCTTGTAGGCATAATCGACGAAGCAGACATTCTTTCCGAGGCTCAGCAAAACAAGCTCCTCAAGACCCTCGAGGAACCGGAGGCCGGCGTTATAATCCTGCTTGCCTGCACTAATTCCGAGAGCCTTTTGCATACGGTAAGGTCAAGATGCGCTAAGCTCAGAATTGCCGATGCTATGGCGGGACAGTCCGCTGAGGAGGCCAAGTCCCAATCCGAGATTGACCTTGCGGATTTTCAGACGGATTTTTTCTATGCATACAGAAATGCTGTGGATAAGAAGATCAAAACGCGCGAGGACGCGATTTCCCTTTTGAACGCGATGGAGGATGAGCTAAGGTCTGCCATGCTTTCGGACGGGAATGCCCTTGCTTGCGCAGAAGACATCGAGCTGATTGAAGAGGCGCGGGCGGATATTTATAGAGGAATGAAATTCGATAAGGTACTCAAGCGCTTATACCTTGAGCTTGGCCGATAGCGAATAGGAGGATTTAGAAGATTTATGACAGAGATTGTTGGAATAGGCTTTATAAAATCAGGAAAAATATATTATTTTGCACCTGAGGGTGAGGCATATGAGATGGGCGACATGGTGGTTGTAGAGACTGCAAGAGGCCTGGAGCTCGGCCATGTTCTGATTGCGAACAAAATGGTAGAAGACGATGAAATAGTCGCACCACTTAAGCCTGTAACAAGAAGGGCAACGGACAAGGACCTTGCAACATATAAGGAGAACCTCAAGAAAAGAGACGAGGCGATGAAGGTCTGTGCGGAGAAGATAGCCAAGCACGGATTGGAAATGAAGCTTATCGACGCTGAATATATGATCGACAATTCTAAGCTGGTATTCTATTTCTCGGCAGATGGAAGAGTGGATTTCAGAGAGCTGGCAAAGGATCTTGCTTCATACTTCAAGATCAGAATTGAGCTCAGACAGATTGGCGTCAGAGACGAGGCCAAGATGCTCGGCGGAATAGGCATTTGCGGAAGACCGCTTTGCTGTAGCAAGTGGCTAAGCGATTTCCAGACCGTATCCATCAAGATGGCAAAGCAACAGAACCTTTCTCTCAACCCAAGCAAGATTTCGGGAACCTGCGGAAGACTTATGTGCTGTCTCAATTACGAGAATGCCACATATAAGGAAATGCGCAAGGGAATGCCTAACGACAACGAAAGAGTGATGACACCTGACGGGCTCGCCAAGGTTGTCAAGGTTGACTATTTCAACGGAAAAATAATCACAAGAGCCATTACGATTGACGAATCAAACGGAGAGGAACACTTCGCGCAGGAGCTCGGATCCTATTCCAAAGACGAGATAAAGCGCATCAACAGAAAGAGCAATCAGTCTGAGGAAGAGGAGTTGGAAGAGGCAACAGCAAAGGAACTTGCGCGTCTCAACAAGGAATGGTAGAAAATAAAGAGCGTGCCTGCGATACTGGCTTTGGCAAAATCAAAGTGATTCAGAAACAGGGGCTCGGATACGGAGTCGACGCAGTGCTTCTCGCGGGCTTTTCGGCTGGAGAGACAGGCGCGAAGCCTATACCCGAAGGCGCCGAGGTTGCAGACCTTGGCACAGGAAGTGGAATTGTCGCTATGATCATAGCTCACAAAATTCCGCATACGAGGATATACGGGATGGAGCTTCGAAGCGATGCCTGCGACAGAGCGAGGAAATCCATCGAGATAAGCGAACTTTCTGACCGAGTTTTCGTAGAAAATATTGACATTGCCGATTTTGCATATAATATGAATAAGATTGGTTGCACGGCAGAGCATTTCGCGAAATACGATGCGGTCGTCAGCAATCCGCCGTATTTCAAGAAAAATTCCGCGATTCCAAGCGAGTCGAGCGACAAGTATATCGCAAGACACGAGACGAGCGCGGAACTCGCGGATTTCCTATTGGCTGCCGCGAGGATGCTTAAAGATGGGGGAGACCTGTATATGGTTCACAGGCCTGACAGAATGGTAGATATTCTGTCGGAGATGCGAGCGGCAGGGCTCGAACCAAAGGAGCTTCAGCTTGTAACGCCGAGACAGGGTGAAGCCGCAAATATTATGCTTGTTCACGGGATTAAGGGAGGCGGTGCAGAGCTGAAGCTGCTACCCGAAATACCCGTTCACGACGAGAAACAAAATTATACAAATATTATTAATCGTATCTATGAGAGGAGGATTTAGTTATGATTACAATTAGCACAGAGAGCGCACTGACATCCATTCTACTGGTGGTATCAATTGTTGCCGTTATCTTCATCATCGTGCTTCTCGCAAGAGTTATTAAGATGCTCGATAAGGTGAACGATATGGTTGACGAGGGTATGTATACAGTACACGATGTTAAGAAGGTCGTAGGCGAGAAGCTTGGCGGAGTTAAGGAAAAGACTAACAAAGTAAGCAGTCTTGCACACAAGGGCGCAGACGACGCAAGAGCACTCATTAACAAGATACCATTCATAAGATAGATATAGGAGAGGTGACATTATGACTTTCACTACTAATCAATTTCTGGTTGCAGGCTTGATTCTTGCGCTGTTAGTCATGGCTGGTGCACTTGTTGCTATAGCTGTCAGAGCAATTAAGCTCATGAAGAATGCGGAGGGCGCTGTCGGCGACACAAAGGAGCTCGTTGCTGAAATTAAGGAGCTTGCAAACAAGACAAAGCAATCTGTTGAGACAAAGATGGAATCAATTAACTCAGTTGCTACAGGAGTAGCTGGAGGAATTGTCGGAGCAAAGCTCATTTCCAAGCTCCATATTTTCAACAGAATCTCAGCTCGCCTTGACAGAAGAAATGCTAAGCTTCTCAGAAAAGAAGCAAAGAATGTAAACAAGGCAACAAGACAGGTTGTTAAGGCTAAGAAGAAGGCAAAGAAGGTTGCTAAGGCAGAGGCTAAGAAAGAAGCTCGTAAAGCTGCCAAGGCAAAGTAATTAAAGACCTGGAATTAATACTCGATATTATAACAACAGCGCGATAACAGCGATAGCCGTAATAGTAACGGCAACCTGTTGTTATTGTTAAAATTTTTTGCTGAGGAGGCAATTTTCAATGGCAAAAATACTTGTCAACAACAACGGACCCCTGCACGGAGAGGTAGAAATAAGCGGTGCAAAGAATGCGGTGCTACCTCTGCTTGCGGCAACACTTTTAACTAAAGAGACTTGCACAATCGAAGGCGTGCCTGACCTTGCAGACGTTACTGTAATGAAGGAAATGCTGGTTAAATACGGTGCAAGCATTGACGATTCGGAGAAAGGTGTTCTTAAGGTTACGGTTGATGAGATAGCAACGGATGAAGCCGACAAAGACCTCGTGCAGGAGATGAGGGCTTCGGTTTTCACTATGGGACCTATGCTGGCAAGAAACGGCAAGGTGGTTATGCCTATGCCTGGCGGTTGCACTATCGGAAAAAGGCCGATTGACTTGCACCTCAAGGGCTTCAGGGCGCTTGGCGCAACTGTTACCGAGGACGAGGAAAAGGTGGTCGTAGAGATAGGTCCGAACGGACTTGTCGGTGATGCGATTTACCTTGACTTCCCAAGTGTCGGCGCGACCGAGAATATCCTGATGGCCGCATGCCTTGCAAAGGGCACAACGATCATCGAGAACGCGGCAAAGGAGCCAGAGATAATCGACCTTGCGAACCTTCTCAACAAGATGGGAGCAAAAATCAAGAGCGCGGGCACCGATATGATCAGAATCGAAGGCGTAGAGAAGCTGAGCGGTGCCGTTCACGGCGTTATTCCGGACAGAATAGAGACAGGAACATTTATGCTTGCGGCCGCTATTACAAGAGGACAGGTTCATGTCAAGAACGGAATTCCGGGTCACGTAAGACCTATAATCTCCAAGCTCAAGGAGTGCGGAGTAAGCGTCGAAGTGACAGATAGCGGTATTTATGTAGACGCAAGCAAGGGAGAATTAGTCGCAACGGATATCAAGACTCTTCCTTATCCAGGATTTCCGACGGATCTTCAGTCGCCTTTTATGGCTTTCCTGACTACGGTCGAGGGCAAGAGCATAGTAAGAGAGACTGTTTTCGAGAACAGATTCATGCATGTCGTTGAGCTCAACAGAATGGGAGCTGACATCACTACCGAGGCAAGAGAGGCTGTCATTCCAGGAGGAAAAAAGCTTCATGGCGCCCAGGTCAGGGCAACGGATCTGAGAGCAGGCGCAGCTATGGTTCTTGCGGGGCTTGTCGCTTCGGGAACAACGGAAATCAGTGACATTTATCACATAGAGAGAGGATACGAGAATTTCGTTGGCAAATTCAAAGGCCTCGGCGCAGACATAATGAAGGTTGACTAGCAACCACAAAGGAGGATGGAATGACTATTTTAATTAAGGGATTAGGACTTGCGCTTGCAATTCTGTGCCTGTATTACATTATGCTTCTGATGAAGAACAACAGGCACAACATCAAATAATTGCGAGTGAAAAAATTGCAAGTGAAATAGTTGCGAGTGTAATTAAGGCGAGAGAAACTAAGAAATGAAGATATTCTATAAGCTCTTCAGACAGAATCCAGAAACAAGAGAGGGAATAATTGCGACGACTTCGGGAATCGGAATTCTTGCCAATCTGCTTATTTCGGGTGCAAAAATCGCCATAGGCTTCCTTTCTTCATCGATAGCCATCGTGTCAGAGGGAGTAAATAATGCAACCGACGTTCTGTCTTCACTGCTTACACTCATCGGAACTAAGCTCGCTGGAAAGCACCCTGACGAGAAGCATCCGTTCGGGCATGGCAGAGTTGAATATTTGACAAGCCTTACGATTTCCGTGGTGATTATCGTCACAGGCTTTGAAATGCTGAAGAGCTCAGTCGATTTAATCAGGCATCCTGCGGAACTTAAGATTTCGTATCTCGCACTCGGAATAGTTGCGGTAAGCGCAGTGATTAAATTTTTCCTCGGCTTATATACAATCAAGATGGGGAAGAAAGCAGACTCAAGAGCTCTTGTCGGAGTCGGAGTTGACTGCAGAAATGACTCTTTCGCTTCGACCGTCACGATCGTATCGGCACTTGCCTTCCTGCTTTTCGATGTGCACATCGACGCATATGCTGGTTTTATAACTTCAATCCTGATTATTAAGGCTGGAGTGGATATTCTCGGCGATACTGTTTCGGACCTCATCGGAAGACCAGGCGAGACGGAACTTGCGACTAAGCTTTACAAAGAAATCCGTTCAACCCCAGGAATTCTGAACGCCGCAGATATGATGCTCCACAATTACGGACCTGAAGCATATTCGGGATCTGTAAATGTCGAAATCGACCACGCGCTTACTGTCGAGGAGGCATATCAGTTCATCCATGCGCTACAGCTTCGCATTATGCGCGAATATGATGTTATGATGGTCTTTGGAATTTATGCCGTAGACGATGACCATGAAGAGTCGAAACAGCTTAGAAAATATATAAAGGGCTTCGTGAAGAAACAGGAACATGTTAAGAGTTTCCACGCCGTATATATCGAGCCTGTGACAAATAACATTTACTGTGACCTTGTTGTTGATTACCAGATCAAGGACTGGGATGCGCTAAGAGAAGAATTCATCTCATATATGAAGAAGAAGTATCCGGAAAGCGAGATTTTTCTTACAATAGAGACGGAATTTGTATAGATTTTGCATTAAGCTAGCAAATAATCTTGAATAGATTTTGCATAGAATAAAGAATATAGAAAAAAACAAAAATGCTCCTTCGCAGAGAAAACTGCGAGGGAGCTTTTTATAATGAGTGCATTTTCGGCAATTCTGCCGTTGTTACAATTGTCGTCGTTACTGTTATCGCAATTGCATCTGCATCTGCATCTGCATCTGCATCATTACCTCTTTACATTGTAAAACCCGTCAGGAAGACGCGCATGATTTTCGTGGAATACTGGCTCAGGGCATAGTTTCCGTTCGAAATGCACCAGTCATACATAAGGCCCCTTTCGAGAAGGGCGTAGGAAACTACAATCTCATTCACGGAATAGTGGTCCTTGAATATCCCCTGTTCTTTTCCATCTATAACAATGTTTCGAACAACCTTGTAATATGTTCTGTCTGGGTCAAGCATGTGCCTGTCCCCTTTATGAGTAAGCTGAGCTGCCAAGTTCCTCGTCATAAGATATACAGGAATTGTGTTCTCCATCACGAAGAAAATCTCCTGCGTCAGCTTCACAAGCTTGTCAAGCGGACTGAGCGTGTCGTCAAATTCTGCAAGGATATCTTCGTATTTGCTGTCGAGCATATATGACATACCATATATCAACGCTTCCTTGCCTTCAAAATAATGGTAGAAGGTTCCCTTCGAGATGTTGGCGGAGTCGATAATATCATCGATGGTTGTGTCGTTGTAGCCTTGCTTGTAGAAAAGCTTCCACGCGCAATTCAGGATGTGATCCCTTGTGTTTTTTGATGTCTTAGCCATATGTAAAACCCTCCCTCTTTGTAGATTATATATCAGGTCTATGATAGTTACAATATTTCTTTCAGAAAAAGTATAGAAAACAGTCTATGAAATAATCCTTGAAATTCAAAGGGTTAACGAAGCAAATGCAAAATAATCTCAGAATAAGTCTATATAATAGTCGGTATTTCAATTAGTATATTGTAGGGCTAAAATGTACGTAGCGTTAAACGAAACTTTGAAAGAAAGACAAAAAATATTGAAACAACGCTAAAGACTTCAATATTGGAAAGAGAGATTTATATGAACGGAGAAATACTTACTTTTATATTGTACTTTGGAGCTCTGTTCGGAGTAGCCCTGGTGTTCTACTTCAACGGATCAAACAAAGACTCGGAGGACTTCTTCTTAGGAGGACGTTCCATGGGGCCATGGGTAACGGCTCTTTCGGCGCAGGCATCAGATATGTCGGCTTGGCTCTTGATGGGTCTTCCTGGTTCAATCCTCGCATTTGGATTCGGCCAGATGTGGATCGGTATCGGTCTTGCACTCGGTACAGCAGCTAACTGGATCCTGTGCGCCAGAAGGCTTAGAACCTTCTCAAAGGCTGCGGGAGATGCTATCACACTTCCTCAGTATCTGACAAATAGATTCGGAACAGATTCGAGAATAATGCAGTTAATCTGCGCACTTATTTTCCTCTTCTGTTACACAATCTATGTTGCATCAGCACTTGTTGCAGGAACATCTGTATTTGAGACACTGTTCCCATCAATTTCGCCAAAGATTGCAATGCTTGTATTCCTCGTAATCGTAGTAGGATATACATTCTTCGGAGGCTTCAAGGCTGTATGCTGGACAGACTTCTTCCAGGGACTTCTGATGATGCTCGCTCTCATGCTTGTTCCTATCGTTGTATGCATCGCACATACGGATTTGTTCAATTATGAGAATCTCACAACCGTATTCCAGTACACAGATGCTAACGGAGCAGTTGTAGATTGCGCTTTCGGTACAGGAGTATTTGATGCAAGCTGGCAGGATATAGTAAGCGGACTTGGCTGGGGTCTCGGATATTTCGGAATGCCTCACATCCTTGTAAGATTCATGTCAATTGAGAAGCCATCAATGATTAAGAAATCATCCATAGTTGCTATTGTATGGGTAGTAATCTCACTTGCTTCTGCAGTACTTATCGCTTACTACGGAAGACTTATCATGGCAGAGGATCTTCTCGCAACAGGTTCACAGAAACTCGTATTCATTGCAATGGCAAGAAAATTCTTCCCACCTGTAATCAGCGGACTTCTTCTTGCAGCTATTATCGCTGCCGGAATTTCGACAGCAGACTCACAGCTTCTTGTAGCATCAAGCTCATTTACAGCTGACCTCTATAAGCCTTTCATCAGAAAGGGTGCAAGCGAGAAGGAAACACTGATGGTAGGACGTGTTGTTGTACTCGTACTTTCACTGATCGCATACTATCTTGCTACAAGCAAGGGCTCGGGCGCACAGGCCATCATGGACATGGTAGAAAACGCTTGGGGCGCATTCGGTGCCGCATTCGGACCAACGCTTCTGCTCTCACTCTTCTGGAGAAGATTCAACTTCAAGGGAGCTGTTGCCGGCGTAGTAACAGGATTCGTTGTTGACATTGGCTGGCTCGTCGGAGGACTTTCGGCATCAACAGGCGTATACGAAATCGTTCCTGGCTTCATCGCAAGCATGTTAGTTGCAGTATTAGTAGCAATGTTCACAGGAGAGCCATCAGAGAAAGCTCTTACTATCTTCGACGAAGCAACTTCACCTGACGCTGAATAAGATTTGCTATAAGATTTGCTTAGGATAAGCAATAGACATAGGAATCAAGGAACAGTAAAAAATAACATACTATTCTTTCTTCAACCCCATCCGCCCGATAGGATGGGGTTTCTCTTTGCCGAATTCATCTAATTCATTACACATCTTATGCACAAAAGCCATGCTCTTTATGTTATAATTTTAAATGTATGCGTATGCGTAGAGCATTTGAAACGCGTTTGAAATAAGGAGGTTAAGCTATGAGTGTTATTAAGCTTAGTGCAGACAACTACGAGCAGGAAGTTATGGGAGCAAAGGGAACTGTTCTTGTAGATTTCTATGCTGACTGGTGTGGCCCATGCCAGATGCAGGGACCGATTGTAGAAGAGCTTTCAGAAGAAAGACAGGACGTGAAATTTTGCAAGCTTAATATTGATGAGGCAATGCCAATCGCCATGAAGCTTGGAATAATGAGCATACCAACCATTATGGTGGTTAAAGACGGAGAAGTGACATATAAACAGCCGGGCCTTATGCAAAAGGCCGAACTGCTCGAGCTGTTATAATCGCGAGGAATCGAGAAGTTAATTGTCGATTACCGATAACATTTTTACGGAAAAAATATCAGGTTTCAGGAAAAGATATCAGGTAATTAAGGAAAGGGAAGACTATGATTTTACTTAATAAAGAAGACATCAAGAAGGTTTTCAGCATGAAGGATGCCATCGAGGCCGACAAGAGATGCTATGCCCTGAATTCAGAGGGCAAATTTATCGTTCCTCTAAGGCCAGTAATCTCGGCTCCAAAGGGCAACTTCTGCTTCATGCCATCGTTCAGCGAGGATCTGAATTCGGCTGCATGCAAGATTGTAAATATCATGCCAGGCAATTCAGCGCTTGGACTTCCAGGCTCAATCGGACAGGTTGTGCTCTTTGATGGTGAGACAGGAGTTGCAAAAGCACTTCTTGACGGCACCTACGTTACAGCAGTTCGTACAGCAGCGGCTTCCGGTGCGGCTTTTGACCTCTTCGGATTAAAGGATGCAAAGATCGGTGCTGTAATCGGAACAGGCAGTCAGGCTCTGTGCCAGCTTGAAGCAATGCTTTCGGCAAGAGATCTCAAGGAAGTAAGAGTATCTGCAAGAAATTTCGAGAAGACAAAGGCTTTCGTTGAGACTGCAAGAAAAGAACTTGCAAGCTACGGCGCTGACATCATTGCCTGCGAGGATACAAATGAGGCTGTTTCGGGAGCGGACCTTGTAATTCTTGTCACAACATCCAACACGCCTGTCTGCAGTGCGGAATATTTCAAGCCGGGCTGTGTAATCAGCGCTGTTGGCGCATATCAGTATGAGATGCAAGAGCTCGACCCAGCTGTATTCGACAAATGCGGAAAGATTTACTTCGATAGTATGGAAGCGGTTCTGTCAGAGTCGGGAGACATTCTTAAGCCTCTTGATGCCGGAACACTTACCAAGAATCAGTTCACTGGAGATATCGGCGATTACATCCTCGGAAAAATCCCGGGAAGAGAGTCAGACGACGAGATTATCGTATTTGAGAATGTAGGCTTCGGCGCACTTGACCTTGTGGCCTCAGCAGAAATCGTCGAGAAGGCTTCGCAGAAGAAGATCGGAACCATCTGGGAGTAATTCTCTCAATGCAGAGGACACAGAAGTTATAGAAACTATAGAATTTACAGACCGTAGAGCCTGTAACATAGAACCTACAAATTATCACTCATAATAATTTTTTAATAGAAAAGGAGAAAAAGAAATGCCACATATCGATATCAACATGTTCGCTGGAAGAGACGACGAGACTAAGAAGAGAGTAGCTGAGGCTGTAATAGACACAATGATGAAGGAACTTGGATGCGCTAAGGAGCACCTTTCAGTTGCAATTCATGATTACGCTCCTGCTGAGTGGAATGAGAAGATCGCTGACAAAGTCAACGAGGACGAAGTATACGCTGGAACAGTATACAGAAACAAGTAATTAAGTAATTAAGAAATATCAGAGACGAATAATGCCAGAAACGGCAAATACGTAAAGTCAGTTACAACAGAATGTCAATTATCAAAGTAGACAATTTAATATTTGACTACAACAGAATTTCTGACGATGGCACAGAAATCAAGCAAAGAGCAATAGACGGTGTCAGCCTCGAAATCGAGGCTGGCAGTTTCGTTGCGATTGTAGGACAGAACGGTTCGGGCAAATCCACCCTCGCTAAATGCCTGAACGGCTTGCTTGTGCCAAGCGAGGGAGACGTCACTGTATTCGACATGAATACAAAAGACGACAATACTATCTGGGATCTCAGAAGCAGAATCGCGATGGTTTTCCAGAACCCTGACAACCAGATAGTCAATTCCATAGTTGAGGATGATGTTGCCTTCGGCCCTGAGAATCTCGGAGTTGATCCGCTCGAAATAAGGCAGAGAGTGGAGGATGCTCTTAAGGAGGTTGGCATGTACGAGCTTAGAAATAAAGGAGCTCACATGCTGTCAGGAGGACAGAAGCAGAGGGTTGCGATTGCAGGCGCGGTTGCGATGAAGCCTGACTGCATTGTTTTCGATGAGCCGACAGCCATGCTCGATCCTCTCGGCCGTTCGCAGGTAATGAAGATCATTAAGGAGCTGAACGAGCAGGGAATTACGATCGTACTGATCACTCACTTCATGCAAGAAGCCTTCCGTGCGGACAGGATAGTTGTCATGAAGGAAGGAAAAATTTTTTGCGACAAAACGCCGGCAGAGCTTTTCGGAGACGAAGAGCTGATAATGGGCGCAGGTCTTGAAATGCCGCCAGCTGTTGACCTCAGAATGAGGCTCGTGCAAAGGGGCGTGCAGATACCGAATGATATTATGACACAGGAAGCTTTGGTGGATTACATATGTCGATAGAAGTTAAGAATCTCAAATACATATATTCGCCGGGCATGCCTGGGGAGACCCTTGCGCTGGATGATGTATCCTTCTCAATCGGAGATGGGGAGATTTGTGGTGTAATCGGACATACGGGCTCGGGCAAATCCACGCTTTTGCAACATCTGAACGGACTTCTTAAGCCGTGCGAGGGAAGCATATATGTCGATGGTCAGTGCATCACGGACGGAAGCTGTAAGATGGTCGATGTCAGAAGACGGGTGGGACTTGTTTTCCAATATCCTGAGTACCAGCTTTTCGAGGAGACTGTCGCAAAGGATGTTGCTTTCGGACCGAAGAATCTCGGTCTTGATGAAGAGGAAATAAATGACAGAGTGCGGGAGGCCATCGGGCTTGTCGGACTCGATTTCGATACAATTAAGGACAAATCGCCGTTTGAATTATCCGGCGGACAGAAGCGCAGGGTCGCGATTGCGGGAGTTATAGCCATGAAGCCTAAGCTCCTGATTCTCGACGAGCCGACGGCTGGACTTGACCCAAAGGCGCATGCGGATGTCCTTGAGATGGTAGAGCGAATTCATGCGGACATGGGAATCAGCATAATTTTCGTATCACATAATATGGCAGATATTGCAAAGCTGTCAGACCGTGTCCTTGTGATAAATGATGGGAAAATAGCGGTGCAGGGAAGCCCAAGGGAGGTCTTTGCCCGCAAGGAATATCTGCAGTCGATGGGCCTCGATGTACCGCCTGTTGTCGAGATAATCAAGGAGCTCGAGGATAGGCTCGGCGATTTCGAAAGTGATGCGATAACGCCTGATGAGGCCGCGGACGCAATAGCCGATTATCTTAAGAATAAAAATCAGCAAAAGGAAGCTTAGATGATACGCGATATTACGCTGGGGCAGTATTACCCTGGAGAATCGTTAATACACAGATTGGACGCCAGAACAAAGATCATCGCAACGATGGCCTATATTGTGGAGCTCTTTCTTGTGACAAATTATTGGGGCTTCGTGCTTACGACAGCGGTTCTGGCAATGATAATCGCAATATCCAAGGTTCCTGTTAAATTCATATTCAGGGGACTGAGCGCCGTTTTTCTGATTATTATCTTTACATTTATCATAAATATGTTCATGGTGGATGGACGCGTCCTATGGCACTGGTGGATCTTTACGATTACCTACGAGGGTGTCAAAAGAGCTTTTTTCATGGCGTTCAGGCTGGTTCTTCTGATCATAGGATCGTCGATGATGACGCTGTGCACCAAGCCGATGGAACTTACAGACGGACTTGAGAAGCTCTTGAAGCCTCTTTCTAAGATTGGCGTTCCAAGCCACGAAATCGCATTGATGATGACAATCGCGCTGAGGTTTATTCCTACTTTGATGGAGGAGACAGACAAGATAATCAAAGCTCAGCAGGCAAGAGGCGCGGATTTTGAATCGGGCAATCTCATCAACAGGGCAAAGAGCCTTATTCCGATTCTGATACCTTTGTTCATCAGCTCTTTTCGTATAGCTCAGGAGCTTGCGCTTGCGATGGAGGCAAGATGCTATAACGGTTCTAACGGAAGAACAAGAATGAAGGAGATACGCTTCACAAGACTTGATGCGATATCTGCGGTGCTTATGGTAGTCTTTCTCGGACTTGTCATTGGCTCGAGATTTCTGCCAGGCTTAATGTAGAGGGTTTAATAGAGAATTGCAGAAGGTGCAGAAGCTGCAGAGAATATAGAAGATACGGAAATGCTAAGACGATGCTAAGAGGCCGAAATGAGACAACGAAAGGTTAAGAATTTAGAAAATAAATACGAGAGCTTCGAGGACATTCTTATATACGAGCCGGCAGAGCATCGCGGTAAATGGAACGAGCTTTCGGGCGGAAAGCCAATTTACCTTGAGATAGGTTGCGGAAAGGGCAAATTTATCTCAGAGATGGCAGGTCGCAATCGGGAGAATTTCTTTTTTGCCATAGAGGGCAACAGAAGCGTGATGCTGAGGGCGATGGAGAAAGTCGACAAAGCCGGCCTTGATAATGTAATGTTCATACCGCATTTTATCGAGGATTTGTCAGACTGGTTCGCCGACGGAGAGGTCTGCGGAATCTATCTGAACTTCAGCGACCCACTGCCTAAGAACTACTGGTACAAGAAGCGCCTCACATATAGAGAGAAACTTTTTTCATACTTCAGGGTGCTTAAGGACGATGGGACAGTAACATTCAAGACAGACAACACAGGGCTCTTCGAATTTACAGTGCAGGAGGCCCAGGCGGCGGATCTTAGAATTATCGAGATAACAAGGGACCTTCATGCGGAGGATTGCCCAGACAATATAGAGACAGAATACGAGGCAAAATTCTCTGGAAAAGGTGAGAAGATTAAGAGAGTTGTGCTCGGCAGAACGAAAGATGCGAAGGAGAGAAGGGAAATGACGCAGGTGACACAGATTAAATCAATGGCAGCATACAACGGAAGAGAGATTCCGCTGGAGGACAAGGTCTTTGCTGCGAGCGGTAGAGCCAAGAAAATGATCAAGGAGAAGGGCAAGGACGCGGTAATCAACGCAACAATCGGATCGCTTCTTGATGATAACGGCGAGCTTGTTGTAATGTCATCGGTAGAGAAAACAATCAAGAGCCTTTCGGGCTCCGAGTACGCTGCGTATGCGCCTATCGAAGGAACCGAGGGCTTCAAGAAGGCAATTTGCCAGGCGGCTTTTGGACCATACAAGGTCAAGAGCTTCGTTGAGACAGTTGCAACACCAGGCGGTACAGGCGCAATCAGAAATACAATCGCAAATTATTCCTGCCCGGGAGATAAGGTTCTCACACATAATTGGCATTGGAACACGTATAAGAGCATCGCAGGCGAGATGGGAAGAGGCCTTGAGCACTTCGAGATGTTCGATGAAGAGGGCAATTTCAACATTGCGGATTTCGAATATAAGGTGAACAAGCTTCTCAGAAGCCAGGAACACCTTGTAATCATTCTGAATACACCAGCCAACAATCCGACTGGATATAATATGTCGATGGAAGACTGGTATAATGTAAAGGCAGTCCTCGACAAGGTGGACATGGACAAGAAGGTCGCTCTGCTCTGCGATGTCGCATATATCGACTTCGCCGGCGAGGATGAGGAGACAAGAGAATTCCTCAAGGTCGTTGATAATTTGCGCGGAAATATTCTGCCAATTATCGCATACAGCGCTTCAAAGACATTCTCGCTCTATGGTTTCAGATGCGCGGCGATGATTTGTCTTGCGAACACGCCAGAGGTTGCGGAGGAATTTGCAAGAGTATGCGTATACTCGTCAAGAGCAAGCTGGTCTAATTCCCCGAGAGCGCCACAGACCGTCATCGAGAAAATTTTTGCAGATAAAGATCTTCTTGAAGAGGCGAGGGCAGAGAGAAGAAAAGACAGGGAGATGCTTCTCGCAAGAGGAAAGGCATTCAATGAAGAGGCTGAAAAAGCAGGGCTTAAGATTATGCCGTTCAACGCAGGTTTCTTCGTTACCGTTCCTTGCAAGGAGCCTGAGGCACTTTGCGCAAGGCTTGAGAAAAAAGGCGTGTTCCTCGTTCCAATCAACGGCGGTGTCCGCGTAAGCGTTGCTTCAATCACGGAGGCTGAGTGCAGAAGACTGCCAGCAATCATCAAAGAAACACTATAATTACAAAATTTTTTTATAATTGCATAACTACTCGATAGTAAAATTTAAACCGCAAATATGCGATAGAAGGAAGGACGCATAATGAAAAAAGTATTCGGCAATTACAAGTCAACAATTATCCTAGTTCTGGCTATCATCTTAGGCGGAATCGTAGGAGCAATCTTCGGAGAGAAGACTAAGGTGTTAGCACCATTCGGAGATGTATTTCTGAATTTATTGCTTGTAATAATTATTCCTCTTATTTTCCTTACACTTTCGACTTCGGTTGCAAAGATGAAAGAAAAGAAGAGATTAGGGAAAATCATGCGTACAATCGTTCTGATTTTCGTCCTCACATCTGTGGTAGCTGCTATTTTCGGAATTATCAGCACATCCACGGTCAGCTTGGTTGACCAGTCTTCAAAGGCCGAAATAGAAAGCGCATTAAGCATTGAAGAAACACAAGATGAGGATATAAGCGTGAATGTCTTAGAGAAGACGGCTCAGCTTATTACTGTTGATGATTTCAATAAATTGTTGTCTAAAGAGAATATTATCGCTCTTGTTTGCTTCTCTATCCTCTTTGGCCTTGCTATCAGGAGGAGCGGAGAGAAGGGCGAGAAGGCCCTCGAGGTGCTATGCTCATTTAATGAGGTGGTGCTCAAATTCGTCGAATTGATTATGCTGTATGCTCCAATCGGTATTGGCTGTTATTTTGCGGTGCTGGTTGGAACGCTCGGCGCCTCGATTGCAGCCTCATATTTCAAGACCTTTATCGTATATCTGCTCGTTGCAATTGTGTTCTATTTTATCATCTATACATTCTATGCTTACTTGGCAGCAGGAAAGAAGGGAGCAAAGGCTTTCTGGAAGAACATTCTTCCAACTACACTGACTTCTCTGGCAACTTGCTCTTCGGCAGCTTGCATTCCTGTTAATGTCCAAGTTGCAAAGAACATCGGAGTTTCTGATGACATCGCGGAGACACTTATCCCAATGGGCACAAGCTTCCACAAGGATGGTTCTATCATCGGCAGTGTCTTCAAGATAATGTTCCTTGTATACCTCTTCGAGGGAGGAATTGGCGGAACAGATATGATCCTCAAGGTAATTGGAATTGCACTTCTTGCTACTTTGTTGGTAACTGCGGTTCCTATCGGTGGCGGAACGATTTCTGAGAGCTTAATCATCAGCCTTCTTGGATATTCGATGTCTTGCCTGCCTATCTTGACGATTATCGCAACAATCATCGATGCTCCTGCAACAGTATTAAATGTTGTCGGAGATACAAGTTCATCGATGCTCGTTTCGAGAATTGTGGACGGCAAGGACTGGATGGAGAAGAACGAGTCCAAAGCAGAATAGGCAGATTAGAAAGTAGATAAGAAAAAAGATCAGAAAAGATCGATAGATCGATAGAAAGTTAAAAAAGTTAGATCGATATTTAAAAAGTTAGATCTATAGAAAGTCAGAAAAAATGAAATTAAGTGATTTACTTAAAGATGTAGATTATGAATTAGTGCAGGGGAATTTGGATCTAGAAATAAGCGATATTGCTTATGATTCAAGAAAAGCACATGACGGATTCCTCTTCGTAGCTCTTGTGGGATTCCGAGCTGATGGGCACGACTATATTTCCAAGGCGATAGAGAACGGTTGCAAGGCTGTTGCCGTATCCAAGGATGTTATAGTAGATGAGGATATCACCGTTATAAAGCTGAAGGATACAAGAACCGACTTGTCTATCTTGTCACGCACCCTGTTCGGATACCCGGACAAGGAGATGACGACCATCGCTTTTACAGGAACAAAGGGCAAGACCACTTCTAGCACAATGGTTCAACAAATTTTGAATGCCTCTGGAAGAGAATGCGGTCTGATTGGCACGATGGGAGTTTTCTACTTAGATAAATTCTATCATACGATGAATACTACGCCGGAATCCTACGAAGTATTTAAGTATATGAGAGAGATGCTCGACCATGGAGTATCCTATCT
>CAVAIH010000021.1:0-17451 GCA_963588675.1 Sphaerochaetaceae bacterium
TTTTATTTGAAGACGAGCTTGCCGTCAACAATGTCGCCGACAACTGTCGAATCATCGAGTATGTCGCCCTTGATAATTCCGCTTGCGATAGCCGTCTCAACGTTCTTTTGCAGGAAACGATTGATTGGTCTTGCGCCGTACTGTGGCTCGTATGCCTCGTCGGCAATGTAATTAAGTGCCTTATCAGTCATTTCAAGAGTGATATTTCTATCAGCAAGTCTCTTCTTAATTCCGTTGAGCGAAAGCTTAATAATATCGACGATATTTGCCTTCGTCAGAGGGCTGAATACTATTATGTCATCGATACGGTTGATGAACTCAGGTCTGAAGTAGGAATTAAGCTGATTTACTACGCTGTTCTTAACCTCAGCATCAATGCTTCCATCATCACTCATCGCATCGATCAGCTCAGAGCTTCCGATATTTGAAGTCATTATTATGATAGTATTCTTGAAATCTACTGTCCTTCCCTGATTGTCTGTAAGTCTTCCGTCATCAAGAAGTTGCAGAAGAATATTGAAAACATCAGGATGAGCTTTCTCGATTTCATCGAAAAGTATTACGCTGTATGGCTTTCTTCTTACTGCTTCAGTAAGCTGTCCGCCTTCATCATATCCGACGTACCCTGGAGGCGCTCCAACAAGACGCGATACTGAATGCTTCTCCATGTATTCAGACATATCTATACGTATCAGATTTCTTTCTGAGTCGAACAAAGCCTCGGATAAAGCTTTTGCGAGCTCTGTCTTTCCTACTCCTGTAGGCCCGAGGAAAATGAACGAACCTATAGGTCTGTTCTCGTCCTTTAATCCTGCCCTTGCACGGAGTATAGCCTCCGATACAGCCTGAACACCCTCGTCCTGGCCGATTACTCTCTTATGGAGTATTTCAGGTAATTTGATGAGCTTGTCTCTTTCGCTTTCAACAAGCTTGCTTACAGGAATGCCTGTCCATGCTGAAATAACCTCGGCGATTTCTTCCTCGGTAACTTCCTCTTTGAGAAGTCTTTCTTCGTTTTTATCCTCGGCAGACTCCTTCTGCGACTCAAGCTTCTTCTCAAGTTCAGGAAGCGTTCCGTATTTGAGCTTAGCGAGCTTCTCGAGGTCGTAATTTCTCTCAGCGTCCTCGATCTCGAGGCGGATATTTTCTATCTGCTTCTTAGTGTTCTTTATATCGACAATGGCTGATTTTTCACTATCCCACTGAGCCTTCATCTTAGCGCTCTCGTCCTTGAGCTCTGCGAGCTCTTTTTCAAGAGCCTCGAGCCTTACGGCACTTCCCTTATCTGTCTCCTTGCTAAGAGCCTGTCTTTCGATTTCCAACTGCATGATTTTACGAGAAATCTCATCAAGTTCTGTTGGCATGCTGTCGATTTCGGTTCTTATTCTTGCTGCTGCCTCGTCCATCAGGTCGATTGCTTTATCAGGGAGAAAACGATCGCTTATGTATCTGTCAGACAGTGTTGCGCAGGAAATCAAGGCGCCGTCGGTAATTCTTACGCCGTGGTGGATTTCGAATCTTTCCTTAAGACCACGAAGAATTGAAATTGTATCTTCAACACTTGGCTGGTCAACCATAACCTTCTGGAATCTTCTCTCAAGCGCAGCATCCTTCTCGATGTATTTACGGTATTCATCAAGGGTTGTCGCACCTATGCAGTGAAGCTCTCCTCTTGCAAGCTTAGGCTTGAGAAGGTTTCCGGCGTCCATTGAGCCTTCGGTTCTTCCTGCTCCGACAATATTGTGGATCTCATCTATAAATAGAATAATTCTTCCGTCGGATTTCTCTATCTCATTCAGTACGGCCTTGAGTCTCTCCTCAAATTCGCCTCTGTACTTGGCTCCTGCTATAAGGGAGCCCATGTCAAGCGCATAAATGGTCTTGTCCTTCAAGCCCTCAGGTACATCGCCGTTAAGAATTCTCTGTGCAAGGCCTTCTACTACGGCCGTCTTGCCGACTCCCGGCTCACCTATAAGAACAGGATTGTTCTTGGTTCTCCTTGAAAGAATCTGAATTGCGTGTCTGATCTCGGCATCTCTTCCGATTACAGGATCAAGCTTGCCGTCCCTTGCCATCTCAACAAGGTCCCTGCCATATTTTGAGAGAGCCTCGTAATTGTCCTCTGGGTTCTGCGATGTAACTCTCTGATTGCCTCTTACTTTTGAAAGTGCTTCAAGAAAAGCCTCCCTGCTTATCCCGTACTTTGTAAAGAGCTTGCTTGAAGGTGTGTTTTTCTCGCTAAGCAATGCAAGGAAAATGTGCTCAACGCTGACATATTCGTCCTTGAACTGCTCCGCGTTGTTCTCCGCGTCCATCAAAATCTTGTTGAATCTTCTCGTGCTGTACATATTGTCTGCGCCACCGCTTACCTTAGGGAGCTTATTAAGCTCAGCATCTACGTCCGAAGTCAAAGAATCAACATCGACATTCATATTCTTCAGAAGCTTAGGAATAAGTCCATCGTTTTGCTTCAAAAGAGCCATCAGAATATGCTCTCCGTCAAGCATCTGATGTCCGTATTCAATTGCTAAGTTCTGCGAATCAATTACCGCACCCTGTGCGTTCTGTGTATATTTCTCGATGTTCATAACCCAACACCTCCTATATCTACATTTTCTATAAATAAAATTAGCACTCATCTGTGAAGAGTGCTAATAATAATTGTGACGATTGTGTGATGAATTAGAACAGCAATCTCAGGAAGAAATTGATAGCAGGCGTAATTATAAGGTCTGTGACATTAGTTATAATTAATACGAGAAGTATCATTGAGCCGTATCTGTATACCTGTGGCCACCAGCTGTATTTCTTCAAATTGAAAATTTCTGTTACAATGCCAAATCCGTCAAGTGGTGGGCATGGAATCAGGTTGAAGATCATCAGCATAAGGTTAATTGTCACCGTATAATACAGTACATAGAAAACTATCTCAAGAAGTTCCGACCCACTTGACTGCATTGCAGTAAATACAAGCTTGGTAGGAATTGCAAATATAACTGCCAATATCAGATTGCAGGTTATTCCAGCAATTGATACGAGAAACTCATCCCTTCTTGGCTTCTTATAATAATATGGATTGATTTCTACAGGCTTACCCCATCCAAATCCGCAGAGTATAAGTGCTATGAAGCCAACTATGTCGATATGTGCCATAGGGCTTATTGTCAGCCTTCCCTGCCTTCTTGGTGTTGGATCGCCGAGCTTGTCTGACATCCATGCATGCGCATATTCGTGGAAAGAAAGTCCGACGATAATTCCTGGCAATGTAAGTATCTTAGTTAATATGATTGAATTCATAAATGATTTTCCTTTAAGTTTTCCCTGTGTTTCTGTGTTTCTGTGTTTCTGTGTTTATATATTTCTATATCTCAATATATAAATATAGTTCGTTTATCTTTGTATGGTTCCGAGTATTCCCATACTTCTTACAAAACTTCGGTCAGGAGCCTTGAAATTGATTCGGCCATTCTTTCGTAGAGCGAAAGATTAGCCCTATCCTCAGCTGTATATCTCCTGCTGAGCTTCATATCCTCATGGAATTGGTCGACCATCATCTTGGCAAATCTCTCATCATATACAAAAGCATTTGTTTCGAAATTAAGCCTGAAACTTCTGATATCGAAATTGCATGAGCCTATTGTCGCAACCTCATCATCGACAATCAAGGTCTTTGCATGAAGGAAGCCGTTCTCGTATATATAAATATTAGCTCCGTTCTCGATCAGACGGCCGGCATTAAGAAGCGTCGTTCTGTATACGAAAGGATGGTCGGGCATGCAAGGAATCATGATATTGATTTCGACACCTGAATTTGCCGCAAGAATGAGGGCGTTGATTATGCTCTCATCAGGTACAAAATAAGGCGTCTGGATGTAAATGTTCTCCTTCGCATTTACTATCATCTTCATCATCGCCATCTTGATCTGCTCTTTATCTGTGTTAGGCCCGCAAGATACAATCTGGGCGAGTATATCTCCTTCAAATTCTTCGTTTAAACCCTTGTAATATACTTCTTCTAATAAGTCAGTACTCTCGCCTCTTGCGTAATCCCAATCAAGGAGGAAGTTCATATTGAGCATAGCAACTGCCGTACCTGTAATTCGTATCGCAGAGTCTCTCCAGTAGCCGAACTTTTTCTTTGCGCCGAGATATTCCTTTGCGATATTAAAACCGCCTGTATAAGCAACTTTCTTATCAATTACAGCGATTTTCCTGTGATTACGGTAGTTGATTCTAAGATAGATGTGCCTGATTTTCGGCTTGAAAAAGAAAGCATATTTACCGCCTGCTTCTTCAAATTCCTTCAGCTTGCGATTGGTTATGCCCTTGCTTCCGAGAGCGTCCATGAGAAGTCTAACCTCTACGCCCTCCTTCGCCTTCTTTGTCAGAGCCTTGATAAATTTCTTACCGACGAAGTCATCCTTAACTACAAAGAAATTGACGTTGATGCTCTCCTTTGCATTCTCAATGTCCTCAAGAAGCATATCGAACCACTCGGTTCCGTCTGTAATAAGCTCAATCTCATCATTGTGGGTTATGAGAGAATTAGAATAGCTTAAATTAAATTCCGCAAGTTCCTTCCATTTGGCGATTGTGGAATTGTAGTGAAACCTTGGATTCTCTTCAAGCATTTCGGCCTGGAGCTTTTGCGTTTCCAAGCCTATTTGCATTTCTTGGTCGCTTAACTTGTATATCTTCAACCTCGCAATATGCTGTGAAAAGATAATATATAGAACAAGCCCGACTATAGGTACCAGGAAGAGTATCATCAGCCATGCAAGCGTTGCCACAGGTGTTTTTTTGTCAAAGAAAATAATGCCGACTGCTATGATGAAATTTATAATATACAAAAGCAGTGTGATATTACCAACTGTAAATAGACCTGTAACATTGTCAATTGGCATAACTAAGCCTCCTGTAATTCACCATCAAGGCTGAAGGTCTTGTAATCCGTTATCTTAACATTGACGAGCTCGCCAACGATATCAGCATCGCTTTCTGCTGCGAAATTAACCAGCTTGAACCCGTCGGTCCTTCCGCTGAAGGTGTTCTCGTTGTTCTTGCTCCTGCCTTCTACAAGAACCTCCAAAGTCCTTCCGAGATACTTGGAATTTTTCTCAAGAGAAATCTCATTGACTACATCAACCAATCTGTCAAATCTTTGATGCTTAACTTCCTCTGGAATCTGATCCTCGAATTTCGCAGCCGGCGTTCCCTCTCTTGGCGAATAGATAAAAGTGAATGCAGAATCGTAAGCGACTTCCTTTACGATGGAAAGTGTATCCTCGAACTGCTCTTCTGTTTCGCCTGGAAAACCGACTATTATGTCAGTCGAAATCGTAATGTCAGGGCACGTAGCGCGAAGCTTATCTACGATCTCGAGGTATTTGGTTCTATCATAATGACGGTTCATCCTCTTAAGGATTGTATCATTTCCAGATTGAACCGGAAGATGTATGTTATGGCAGAGCTTGTCACAGCTTGCAAAGCATGAAATCATATCATCGGAAATATCCTTTGGATGTGATGTCATGAATCTGATTCGTTCAACTCCATCTATTTCGTTGATAGCTCTTATCAAATCCGGGAATTTCAGATTATTTGTAGGATCTTTGAACGAGTCAACATTCTGTCCGAGAAGCATTACCTCTTTGACACCGTCTTTAACAAGGCATTTAATCTCAGAGCAAATGCTGTCAATCGTTCTGCTCTTCTCTCTGCCTCTTGTATAAGGCACTATGCAGTATGTGCAGAAATTATTACAGCCATAGGTGATATTGACAAGAGCCTTATGTCTGTGAAGTCTCTTCGCCTTCATCTCCTCAGGAATCTCAGGGCTATTGTCTATAATCGCCATCTGCTTCTTGCCAGTCTTGATTCTCGCTTCAAGTAGCTCTGGGAACTGCGCAATATTCTGCGTTCCGAAGATTACATCAACCCATGAGAAATGTGCCTTAATCTCGTTAATTACCCTTGGCTGTTGTGGCATGCATCCGCATATGCAGAGAATGAAATTAGGATTGGTCTTCTTAAGCTTCTTGAAAGTGCCAAGAACGCCAAAGAAGCGGTTATCCGCATTTTCTCTTATGCTACATGTATTGATTACTAGAATATCTGTATCATAAGCCTCCGAGCAGTATTCGTAGCCCATTGCTTCAAGCAGGCCCGCCATATTCTCGGAGTCGTGTTCATTCATTTGACAGCCATAAGTAATAATATGATATTTAAGCATTATTCCTTTTCGTCCTTCTTAGGTCTTGCCATTAGAGTCTCGAAAGCCTCGTTGATCTCGAGCTCGCCCTTTAAGACCTTATTGGTAAGCTGGCAGATTGGCATATCTATATTCTCCTTATCTGCGAGCTCGCATACTGCTTCTGCGGTAAAGAAGCCTTCTACGGTTGAGCCAACCCTCTTTACGGCCTCATCTACATCAAGTCCAATACCGATGAAGAGTCCGCATCTTCTGTTTCTTGAAAGATTAGTTGTGCATGTTACCATCAAGTCGCCAATGCCAGCTAAGCCTGCAAAGGTTGCATCTTTAGCGCCAAGCACCTTCCCCATTCTCTCGATTTCGTGGATGGCACGCGTCATAAGAGCGGCTCTTGCATTTGCACCGAATTTCATTCCATCGCATATACCTGTTGCGATGGCGATAACGTTCTTAAGAGCTCCTGCAAGCTCAACTCCAATCAAGTCGTCCTGAGTATATACTCTGAGTCTGTCGTTCATAAATACATCCTGGATAAGCTTAGCAGACTCAGCATCTTTAGATGCAGCAACAATGCTTGATGGATAATTTCTTACTATTTCCTCAGCGTGAGTAGGTCCAGAAAGCGCTACATAAGCTTGCTTAGGAAGAACCTCCTCGGCAATCTGCGAGAGCCTGTCTGTTGAGCCCTGCTCGATACCCTTAGCAAGGTTAACGATGATAGTATCCTTCTCGATGAATTTGGCTACCTTCTTAGATACAGCTCTGAATTGCTGAGTAGGAACAGCCATTACAACTATCTTTCTGCCTTTAACTGCAGTGCTGAGATTGTTCGTATATTTGATTTTGTTACTTAAGAGAACATATGGGAGATATTTCTCGTTCATATTGGTCTCTTTCATCTTGTCAATTGCTTCTTTGTTTCGTCCATAAAGGGTAACATCATATCCGTTATGAACGAGAAGATTTGCCATTGCAGTACCGAAGCTACCATTACCGATTACGCCGATTTTGTACTTCTTATCCTTAGGGAGCTTAGGAATCTTTACATCTTTGTAAAAATCAGTTGGTTCAGGCTCTTGCTCAGGCTGGCTAATGCCACCTGCTACATGCTGTGCAACTGGAGAGTCAGTGCTCTTGTCTTCGCCCATGTTGGTGTAGTTGATTCTCATATAATCAACCGAAAGGAGCTTCTCCTTCAAGTTGATTGTGATATCAGGCTCTGTTCTCTTAAGAAGCCTCTTAATTGCAGGTATATACATCAGAATCACAAAGACTGAAATTCCGATTGTAAAATACAATAAATACGTCTGATTTGGAAGATATAGCCAGATTAAGAAAGGATAGACAAATGCCGCACTTATCGCACCAAGTGACATCTTCATGGTAGAAAGCATAAAGATGACTCCGACCAGCAATGCAAGAATTGCGCTTGGGAAATTCAGCGCAAATGCCGAGCCAAATGCTACAGCTATAACATTTCCACCCTTGAACTTATAGAAAGCTGGGAAAGCATGTCCTACAAGAACAAGTGCAAAAGCAAGTGCAGCGCCTTGGTATCCCTCAATTTGCTTTCCAAGCAAAACTGCTACATATCCAACAAGGATCTCTGCTATCAGAGAAATCAGTGCAGCCTTCCAGCCCATTACTCTAAGCACATTTGACGTGCCTGGATTACCGCTTCCTTCCTTTCTGATGTCAATCTTTGAAAGGTTGCTGATAATAATCGCAGGGTTAACACAGCCTATAAGATAAGCCATCACTCCAATAATAATCATCATTACCATAATCAATTGTCTCCCTTCTTCTCATTGAAAAGGAATTTCAATGATGTTCCCTCGAACTTGTAAGCCTCACGAATTTTGTTTTCTAAATATCTCGCATAAGAGAAATGCATTAATTTGCGGTCATTGATATTAAATGAGAAAAGCGGTGGTTCTGTTCCGATCTGAGATGCGTAATAAATCTTCAGCCTTCTGCCCTTGTCCTGAGGAGGTTGTCTCATCATTATTGCATCCTCGACTATGCTGTTCAACCTGCCCGTAGATATTCTCATCGAACGCACCTCGGCAATCTCACCGCATTTTTCTATAACATCGAAAATTCTCTTATTTGTAAGAACTGAAGTGAAAATCACAGGAGCATACGAAGCGAAAAGTATCTCAGCCTTGACCTTTTTCTCGTAGTCTCTCATGGTATTTGTTTCTTTCTCTATCAAATCCCATTTGTTAACTACAATCAGAAGTCCCTTGCCAGCCTCGTGCGCAATTCCAGCGATTTTCTTATCCTGCTCTGTGAGCCCTTCTACGGCATCGATCATAAGAACGCAGACATCACATCTTTCGACGGCGGCAACAGCTCTGACAACGCTGTATTTCTCAATATTGTCATTAACCCTGCTCTTACGCCTCAAGCCTGCGGTATCGATTAAAGTATAATCCCTGTCTTTATATGTAAAAGGAGTATCTATGGAATCGCGAGTTGTGCCCGCTATCGGAGATACGATTACCCTGTTCTCCTTAGTTAAGGCATTTACAAGAGACGATTTGCCTACATTAGGCTTTCCGATTATGGCAATCTTCGTCCTGTCATCATCGTTCTCATACAAATCATCAGGAAAACCGTCGACGATTCTATCGAGAAGATCTCCGAAGTTGAGCATGTTCGCGGAGCTTATTCCTATAGGCTCGCCGAAGCCAAGCTCGTAGAAATCATATATCTTGTCATAGATACGGTCAGGGACATCGACCTTGTTAACAACAAGTATGACTTCCTTGCCAGTCCTGCGCAAAATATTAGCAACATCTCTGTCAGCAGATGTAAGGCCTTCCTTGCCGTCAACCATAAATATGATAACATCTGCCATGTCCATGGCAATTACAGCCTGGTCACGCATCTGCGAAAGTATGGTATCGTCAGTATCAGCTTCGATTCCGCCTGTATCGATTATGCCGAATTCCTTGCCGTTCCACTCGGATTCAGCATATATTCTGTCGCGTGTAACGCCAGGAATATCTTCGACAATTGCTCTTCTCTCGCCTATTATTCTGTTAAAGAAAGTAGACTTGCCAACATTTGGTCGTCCTACTACTGCCAAAATAGGCTTACTCATCAAAAATTCCTCCTGCAAACTCGTGCGCGTCAAATTCTAATAAATCGTCTATTCCTTCGCCCATTCCTATGAATTTGATTGGAAGGTCGTATTTATCTGTAAGTGTAATTGAAATACCGCCATGGGCTGTTCCGTCAAGCTTAGTGAGAACTATGCCGGTAATATCCGTAATCTGTCCGAACTCCTCCGCCTGGCTTACGGCATTCTTTCCTGTTGTTGCATCAAGGACAAGGAGATTCTCCCTTGTAGCTTCTGGGTATTCTCTTGAGATGACCTTGCTCATCTTCTCAAGCTCTCTCATCAACCCTTGCTTATTCTGAAGCCTGCCTGCTGTATCGCATATAAGAACATCGGTATTGCTTGCTTTTGCAGACTGTATTGCGTCATAAAGAACAGCTGTCGGATCGGTGCCCTCCTGGTGTCTTATAACTCTGCAACCGACTCTGTCTGCCCACTGTGCAAGCTGTTCTGCCGCTGCAGCCCTGAAAGTATCTGCTGCCGCAAGCATTACTGTCTTGCCCTCGGATTTGAGCTTATATGCGATTTTGCCGATTGAAGTAGTCTTGCCACCGCCGTTAATGCCTATCATGAGAATGATAAGAGGCGTATTGTCAGAAAGCTTATTTCTATCGCCTTTATCCATCATCTCTTCGATGACATCTGCAAGCTCTTCCTTAATCTTGTCAGCAGTTCTTATGCCCTTCCTGTTAATCCTCTTGTTAAGCTTCTGAATGATATTCTCAGATGTCTCTATATCAACATCTGCGATAATCAGCCCTTCCTGAAGCTCGTCAAGGAATTCCATTCCGAGCTCTGGATTATCCTCGAGGACATTGGTAATGCTGTCAATGAATTTTCTGAAGGTGCTTCTTTCCTTAAATAGACCCATTATTCTAATCCTTCCACATCGAATTCATCACCGAGCTTAAGAGAGAGCATTTTCGAAACTCCCTGCTCAGGCATTGTTACTCCATATAGAACATCTGCGTGCTCCATAGTAGCCTTCTGGTGAGTGATAAGTGCAAATTGTATATCTTCGAATTTCTGCAGATAATTTGAGAATCTCTCAATATTTACCTCATCAAGTGCAGCCTCGACCTCGTCGAGAATGCAAAAAGGTGTTGGCTTAGCCTTCAAAACAGCGAACATAAGCGCGATAGCCGTAAGAGTCTTCTCTCCACCGGAAAGAAGGTCGATGTTCTTAAGCTTTTTGCCAGGTGGCTGAGCTGTAATCTCTATGCCTGACTCCAAAGGCTTCGTCTCGTCCTCGAGTCTTAACTCAGCATAACCTCCGCCGAAGAGTTCCTTGAATGTCTCCTCGAAGAGGACAACAACCTTGTCGAAATTCTCTTTGAATTTTGTCTTGATTGTACGGTCCATATTGTTGATGATTTCGACAAGCTCGTTCATGGCCTTGCTTGTGTCAGCCTCTTGAGCCGTAAGGAATTCATATCTCTTGCTTTCCTTGCTGTACTCTTCAATGGAGCTGATGTTGACATCGCCGAGTTCTGCCATTCTAAGCTTGATCTCTTTGGATTCCCTGTTGCCTTGGGTAATCGCAAAATTCTCATCTCTCATGTCCATAGCCTCGGCATAAGATACTTCGAACTCATCCCAGAGCTTGTCCTTCTGTGTTTCAAGCAAGGTTTCGTTCTTGTTGATTCTAAGCTCAAGGCGGAACTTGTCATCACGAAGCTGATCAATCCTTCTGGAGGATTCTTTCTGAGCTTTGATTGCCTCATCATGCTCAATCTTATTCTGATCAAGCTGTGTTCCGAGCTCGGAAATTTCTTGCTCAAGAGCCAGCTTCTCTTCTTTGATCTCTGTCTCCTTCTCTGTCGATGAAGCGCCTGTCGAACTGAGAAGGTTCCTTGTAACTTCGAGCTCGTTCTTCTGCTCGTTATGCTCTTCAAGCTCTGATTGTATGTCGAAAATGCTATCCCTTATTCTTTCGACCATTTCGTTCTGAGCGTAGATTCTCGTCTCCTGCTCGGTCAACTGCATCTTATAAGAGACGATGCTCTCGTTGTCGTTCTCGCAGGCTACTTTAAGCTCTTCAAGTTCTTCAAGCTTAACAGAAATATCCTGCTCGAGCTTCTCTGCTTCTGCTTCGGCACTTGCTATTGTCTCTTGATATTTCAAAACCATAGCTTCAGCGTCAGCTATATCGCCAGAGATAACCTTGAGCTCGTTATCATATTTGCCTGACGCTGACTTTGCTTCGTCTACAAGCATCTTAGCATGCTCTTTGTCGGACAAAAGCACGTTATATTCTATGTTCTTCTGCTGTAGCTTGTCGCTTAGCTCGTTGGTATTTGCTAATATTTCGATATTTTCCTTGTTCAAAGCCTCTTTCTTTGCTTTGAGACTCTCTATGGAAGCTTCATATTCTGAAATCTTGTCGCTCAGATCCTGGATTTCCTTCTTTCTGTCGAGAAGATTAGCAGACTTGTTGGCATATTTACCGCCCGTGATTGCGCCATAGGAGTTAATAACTTCTCCGTCGAGCGTAACTATTCTGAAGCCTGCAGTATCCAATTTGGAAATCGCAACAGCATTATCCATATTATCTGCAAGAATAACCCTGCAAAGAAGATAATCGAAAATCTCTTTATATTTGCTGTCACAGCCTATTATCTCACTTGCTATTCCTATATAACCATTTGCGCGTGATATTGCACTGCCGAGCTTTATCTTATCTGCGTGAACTGATTCTATAGGAAGGAAGGTTGCCCTGCCTGCCTTTGCCTGCTTAAGCCATGCAATTGCAGACTTTGCGTCAGAATCAGACTTACAAATTATGTTCTGAAGATTGTTGCCGAGCGCTGTTTCAATTGCAAGCTCGTATCCTGCAGGAACTTCAATAAGGTCGGATACAGTTCCGATTATTCCGCCGAAGGACTTATGCATTATCTGACGAACAGCATTGTTATATCCCTCATAATTATGCTCCATTTCTTCAATGGTGCTCTTTCTTGCGCTCGCCTTGTTCAGACTAGCATAAAGCTCGTCGATTTCTTTTCCGAAATCGGCTGACTTAGCATTATTTGACTGTGTCTTGCTATCTAAATCAGCAAGCTTTGACTCAATTTCCGAAAGCTCATTTGATTTTGATTCGAGCTTGTCGCAAATATCCGAAAGTCTGCTTTTATTCTCGGCATCCTTCTCGTCTCTTCCTTGGAATTCCTCTTCCAGAGACTCCCTGCGCTCAGAGAGTGTCTTGACATAATTATCGAGTGTAGTAATCTCGGCCTTTGTACGGACATTTGAATTGTTGATTTCAATAATCCGCTCCTTGGCATTCTCAATTTCGGATGACAAATTGTTGTATTTGGCAGTATCCTCATTAAGCTTAATTACTGCCTCTCTATGCGCATTATCCGCGCTGTCCTTATCTGCCTTGATCTGGCTATCCTTCTTAATAAGCTCGTCAAGCTCTGCCTGAGTCTCGGTCAGCTTATTTGTGCCATCCTCGATTTCGGAATTAAGTCTTTCTAATTCCTTCTCTATATTTGCAAGCTTCTCTGCATTTAACTGACCGCTATTGCTGATCGTATTTAATTCTTCAATCTTTGCGAGAAGCTTCTCATTTGCATTATTTAATTTCTCGTTGAGCTCGGCATCTGATACCCTCTTAAGCTCGATTGTATCCTCGAGTTCGCTGTAGTTTGCTTGCAAGTCATCGAATTCCTTTGCAATCTCCTCAAGGTCGTTTTTCTCAGATTCGACACTCTTTGTAAGGCCCTCAAGATTATGCAAAATAATATTTATTCCGAGCTTCTTATACTTGTCTCGGAGAACGATATATTCAGACGCCTTCTCGGATTCTTCCTTGAGACTGCCGATTCTGCTCTCGATTTCAGCAATGATATCCCTGATTCTCTCGAGGTTTTCGCTTGCTGTCTTTAGCTTATTCTCAGCGTCAGCCTTTCTGCTCTTGTATAAAACAACGCCTGCTGCTTCCTCGAAAATCTGCCTTCTGCTCTCGGGTCTTGCGCTTACTATTTCGGCGATCTTTCCCTGCCCGATTATCGAATATCCGTCAACTCCGATTCCGGTATCCATGAAGAGCTCTTTAATATCCTTGAGTCTGCATTTATTTCCGTTGATAAGATATTCACTCTCGCCGGAGCGATACATTCTTCTTGTTACAGCAACCTCAGTATATTCGACAGGCAGAATTCCCGTAGTATTATCGATTACAAGAGTAACCTCGGCCATTCCCTTAGGCTTTCTTGTATTTGTTCCTGCAAAAATAACGTCCTGCATCTTTCCGCCACGGAGTTGCTTAGAGCTCTGCTCTCCAAGAACCCATCTCAAGGCGTCGCTGATATTGCTCTTACCACTTCCGTTAGGTCCGATAATACAGGTTACTCCCTTATTAAATTCTATTGATACAGGGTCAGCGAAAGATTTGAAGCCCTGCATTTCTATTCTTTTGAAGTACAACTATATTTCTCCCTTCGTAATAACGTCCATGGCGGCAGACTGCTCTGCCTTAGCCTTGCTCTTGCCAGTACCTCTTCCGAGCACTTTTCCCTTGAAGCAAATCTCTGCTGTAAAAGATTTGTCGTGTGCCGGTCCGCTTTCGTCTATAATCCGATATACTATCTCATTGTTTCGATACTTCTTCTGTATCATTTCCTGAAGCTTGGACTTGTAATCATTGTCGAGGCGTCCTTGAACAGCGTCTCTTATCTTCTGTTCGAAAAGTGCCAAAACAACGCGCTTTCCCTCCGCATATCCACCGTCAATTATCACGGCTCCGATGAGCGCTTCGAGGGCATCTCCAAGCATCGACTCTCTGTTCCTACCGCCTGTCAGCTCTTCTCCGTTACCGAGAAGAAGGTAACTTCCGAGATCAAGCTCCCTTGCTATCTCTGCGAGAGAAGTCTCGCATACGATGTCGGCTCTTTTTCTGCTAAGGACTCCTTCTTTGGCATCTCTTAGGATGTCATAAATCTTATGGCCTATTATTGCGTCAAGATAGGCGTCGCCGATGAATTCAAGCCTCTCGTTATTACTGCTGTATAATTTCCCATGCTCAGATGTATATGAACTATGAGTCAGCGCAGTTATTAGCAGAGCCTCATCGCTGAATGTATATCCTATTTTGTCCTGAATAGAGCTTAAATCGATCATAATGAATTATTCCTTAACTGTCCGCACGCTGCGTCTATATCCTGGCCTAACGTTCTTCTTACAGTGACAGCAATATTGTATTTCTCAAGGCATGCCTTGAATTCGCGAATACTTCTACTGCCTGCTGTATTGTAATTTCTTCCTTCAACCTTATTCAGCGGAATAAGATTGATGTGAGTAAGCCAACCCTTTACGCTTCTTGCAAGCTCTTCGGCACATTCGAGACTGTCGTTGACACCGTCTATCATCGAATATTCGAAGCTGATTCTGCGACCTGTTTTCTTCGTATATTCTTTGCATGCGTTCAAAAGCGTATCGAAGTCGTATTTCTTTGCAATAGGCATCGTCTTGGATCTAATCTCATCGTTAGGTGCATGAAGAGATACAGCCAGGTTAACCTGTGGAAAATCATCTCCGAACTTTTCGATCATCGGAACGATTCCGCAGGTCGAAACTGTAATATTTCTCATGCTCAGATTGTATCCGTCCTTGTGATTGACAAGCTTCAGGAATTTGGAGACATTGTCGTAATTATCGAAGGGCTCGCCTATCCCCATTATTACAATATGCCTTATTTCCTCGCCTGTATAATTTCTCATCGCAAGGACTTCGCCAAGCATCTCTCCTGCTTCAAGATTTCTTGTAAGCCCGTTCATTGTAGATGCGCAGAATTTGCATCCCATGCGACAGCCTACCTGCGAGGAGATGCATATTGAATTGCCATAGCTGTATTTCATAAATACCGCTTCAACTCTCGCACCATCCTCAAATTCAAGAAGGCATTTGACGGTCCCATCCTGCTGGGATTCCTGTGCTCTTACAACCTTAGGTATGCCTATATAAAAATCTCTTTCGAGGCTGGCTCTAAGCGCCTGAGGCACATTTGTCATTTCGTCGAAGCTACTTATTCCCTTTGAAAGCCAGCCGAAAATCTGCTTGCCTCGAAATGACGGCTGGCCATAGGTCTTAGCTACGTCTTGAAGTTCCTCAGGACTTAGGCTCAATAAATTTATCTTATTTGACATTTAGATTCTTTCTACTGCAATTCCGGTCTTGTGTCCGTTGATGTCGAATTGCTCAAGTTCGCTTGCATCTACGATAGACTCAGCAAGTGTCTCTTCCATGATGAAGTCCTTAGCTTCTTCAACGGCAGACTTGATTTCGTCATCTGCGTCAAGATAGATCTTTATATGATCCATCATCTCGAAGCCGGATTGCTTACGGAGCTGTTGAATCTTCGAAATTACCTCACGAACATATCCTTGCTTGATAAGCTCAGGTGTAAGCGTTGTATCGAGAATTACAAAGACGTTATTCTCCATGCCTACAACGAAGCCTTCCTTAGCATTGATTCTTACATCGAGGTATTCATCTGTGATGCTATATGTCTCACCGCCGAATTCCATCTCGATAGGTCCTTTTGCGAGCTCGGCAACGAGTGCTTTTGCATCCATACTAGCAACCTTCTGGCCGAATTCCTTGATGTTCTTTCCAAGAACAGGACCTGCTGTTCTGAAGTTAGGCTTAGCTTGGAAATTCATGTACTTGTCAAGGTCGTTCTCAAATACTACCTTCTTGACGTTGAGCTCCTCAGTGATGAGGTCTGTGAGGTCCTTAATGATTGGCTCGTATTTACCGTCTACGAGAACCTCTGAAAGTGGCTGTCTTACCTTGAGTCTCTCTTGCTCTCTAACGCCTCTTCCGAGGTTAACAAGAGTTTTTACAAGATCCATTCTCTCTTCAACTTTCTCGTCTATGAGAGCCTCGTTGCATACAGGGAAAAACTCCGTATGAACTGTTGTCTTGCCTGTGAGCTTAGTAAATATTTCGTCTGAAATGAAAGGTGCTATAGGCGCCATCAGCTTCACAAGTCCGAGAAGAACTTCGTAGGTTGTTGCAAAAACAGCCTTCTTGTCCTCGTCAAGACCCTCAGCGTAGAATCTTCTTCTTGCTCTTCTGATATACCAGTTGGACAGATCCTCGTTGATGAAGTCTCCGATTGCGCGAACTGTTCTCATGTGGTCATAAGCGTCCATGCTCTCAGTTACTTCCTTGATCAGCTTGTTGTATTTGGAGATTATCCATCTATCAAGCTCGGGTCTTGCCTCATAAGGAACATCAAGGCTTGCAACGTCGATATCATCGATATTTGAATAAAGGACAAAGAAGTTATATGTATTTCTGAGTGTTCCAAATACCTTGCTTACAACGTCCTTAACTCCGTCCTCGTCGAATTTAGTAGGAGTCCATGCTGGTGATACAGATACAAGATACCATCTAAGTGCATCTGCTCCGTATTTATCAAGAAGCTCGAATGGGGAGACGGTATTCCCTCTCGACTTCGACATCTTCTTTCCTTCCTTATCGAGGATGAGGTCGTTAACAAGAACATTTCTATAAGGTGCGCATCCCATTACGATAGTGGATACTGCCATCAGTGAATAGAACCATCCTCTTGTCTGGTCGATTCCCTCGCAGATGAAGTCAGCTGGGAAAAGTTCGTCGAAATGATCTTTGTTCTCGAACGGATAGTGCCACTGAGCAAAAGGCATTGCTCCAGAGTCGAACCAGCAGTCCATTACATCAGGAATTCTGTGCATTGTCTTACCGCATTCAGGGCATGTGATGGTTACATCATCAACATATGGTCTGTGAAGTTCGATGCTCTCATCGATCTTCTGGTCAGCGAGCTCGACAAGCTCTTTTCTTGATCCGACGCAGTGAATATGTCCGCATTCGCATCTCCAGATTGGAATAGGTGTACCCCAGTATCTCGACCTTGAAATTGCCCAGTCCTTAACGTCTGCAATCCAGTTGCCGAATCTCTTCTCACCGATGTAATCTGGATACCAATGAACAGTGTTGTTGTTGGCAACAAGCTGATCCTTGAGCTTGCTCATCTCGATATACCAGGATTTCTTTGCATAATATACAAGCGGTGTTCCGCATCTCCAGCAGTGTGGATAATTGTGGACCATCTTCTGCTTTG
>CAVAIH010000022.1:0-17295 GCA_963588675.1 Sphaerochaetaceae bacterium
CGTTTGCCAGTCGCGCTCGTCGCTCTTCGCTAATCGCGCGCTATTCGCTCTTGGCGCCGTGTGTTTCTGCGAACGGCTCGTATGGGAGTCCGGTCCACTCGAGGCCTACCTGGCCTGAGAACTCAAGTACGTTGAGTCGAACTCCGTGTACTACTACCGAGAGGAAGCACATTACGATGTTAAGCGCGTGGCCGATAAGCACTACCACAACAGCTGCAATAACGAGTGGGCCTGTCATGTCGGCCGCTATGCCGTTGAAGCTCTGTGAGATAGCGAGTCCTGCCATTCCTACGGCAAATAGACGAATGTAGCTCATTACGTTTCCGAAACAGCTGATTGTGTCAAGGAAGACCGTAAATGCACTTGCCAGTCCTGCTTTGATTCCCTGTGCGATTGGCAGGCCAGGTTCCATAGCTCCGAAGAGAAGTACCATTACAAATGCTACGCCTATTGCTACGAAAACAGGAACGATAGGAATGTTCTCTCCGATTACCAGGTAGAGTGACAGCAGATACATAGCGATTACAGCTATCATCCAGCCAAGGTCGGCAACCCAGCTCAGGTTCTTCTCGGCAATCTTCTTCTTGATTGCGATAAGGCTTCCGAGAGCCATTTGGATTGCTCCTATTGAGAACGAGAACTTCATTATCGTGTTCTGCTGTGCTGTTGCTGATACTCCGAAGTATTCAGGGTAGTTCGCAAAGTTAGGAATAACCATAGCTTTGAGGAAAGGTACCTTCATAGCGGCTTCCGTTCCGAACCATGTTCCCGTTATAGCGCCCCATATTATGGTTGCTATCGACAGCACGAAGAGCAGATATGTGGCTGTGTTCGTCTTCTTGCTCTTTACTACATATACAATCGTTGCAATCAGTATGAGGAAGCCGTAGCCACCATCACCGACGATCATAGCAAAGAACAGTGTGAAGAACAGGAAGAACCACAGCGAAATGTCGGTCTCTCTGTAACCTGGTAAAATTCCGAGAATGTCGAATACAGGCTTGATAAGTCCGGAGACTTTGCCGAATTTGAGCTTGGTAGGAATCTGGTCGTCGTCATCTTCGACATCGTCAATCGCCCATGCCCATGCGTTCTGTGCGGCTGTGCTCTTGAATTTATCAATGTCAGCCTCAGGAATGTATCCTGTCAGCCATACGAAATTATCATCGTTATCGGCTGTATGGCTTGCGGACGAATATGTCTCCACATCCTTTGCTCTCAGCACCTCTTCATTGAAACTCTTAATGTAGAGTGCCGAATTCTTAAGCGTCTTCTTGCATTCAACAATTTCATTCTCGTTTGCTTCGATCTCAGCCTTGAGTTCCGAAAGTCCCTTCTCTGGGAGCGAGAACTCAGTTGCTGGAATCTCTGCAGGGAGTGCGCCTATTACAGCTACCGTTATCTGCTTTCCGACAGGTGAAAGATTGATTGCCTTGATATTCTCGTCTTCCATGACAAGACTATATTCGTTCTTGCCAAGGTTGTAGAAATGCAAATCATATCCTTCTTCCTTTAGAGCCTTGAGCTCTGCCGGTGCAAAATCTCCCCATTGACTGATTCGGTCGATTTCCGCTCTGTTAGCAGAATTCTTCTGAGTCAGGTTGTTAATTTGTTCGATTGCTCCAGTCGTCTCCTTATACAGCTTGTCGAAGTCCTCGCCTTTCAGGACAGGCTTAGCAGGCTGGCCCTTCATGGCTTTCTTTTCCTTCTTGTCAGGCATGTATTCGGAAAGTGCCGAAACAGTCTTTGCGAGGGACTGGCAATAGTCCAGAACCTCACGGCTCGCGCTCTTTTTCTCTGCTATGTGCAGAATACCAAGAGCCTTTAATCCGTCGAGCATCTCTTCTTTCTGTGAAAGCGATGATACGACGTAGACATTTTTCATTTTCTGTATCATTTTGTCGCCTCCACTAATTTCTTCTTTGAAATCTTTCCGCGAACAACCGCAGCTGTCTGCTGGTCTCCGAGATATACTCCGATTACTCGGATATTCTCTTTGGCCTCCGGAATCTTTACCTTCTCGAAAAGGTTAACCCTCTGTGATGTCGAGCGAAGCTCTCTTTCGAGGAGCGTCACCTTCTTGCGAATTACAGAAACCAGTGCATCAAGTCTTGCAATCTCACGGAGCTTGATAAGTGCAGTATCAACCCAGAGTGGGTAGTCATCAACATCGTATGAAATATCCTTGAATGTCAGTTCCTCAAAAGCTGGAACACTTACACCGGCGATATTCTCAGACTTGCAAATGACAGTGTCAGGCTGAATCAGGTTCTCGATACGCTTATCCTCATCGAAGATTGTGTTTTCTGCAAAAACTGCAATCCAGTCGTCAAGGTCGCCTATCATACGAACGCGTTCAGCTTCACGCTCTTCCAGCTCAACCTGTGCTGCCATGATTACCTGCTGAAGTTGCTGTTTCTTCAACTGCAGGGTTGGCAGGTAGCGCTGATACTGTTTCAAGCGGTCCTTCTGCACTTTTTGTTCATTTTTCGTAAGTTTGATAGCCACTGTTAACTCCTTTTAAGCAAGTTTTGCCAGCGCTTCCTTATCAGGCCATCTGTCCTTAATCAGACTTGTCTTGAGACCTGTTTCATTAGGCTCAAAGCACTCTGCCAGAATAGCCCAACCGAGGTCGAGCGCCTCTTCAAGAGGAATATTTACACTAAGATCCATGAGCTTAGTTTCGAAAAGCTCTCCGAATTTGAGGAGCTTGTCGTCCCATTCTGTCATCATGAATCCCATTGATTTCTTCTCAAGACTCTCCTTGTACTGTGCATAAAGTCTAATCATACCGTCCATGATTGCACGGTGGTCATCCCTTGTCTTGCCGTTAACGTTCTGCTTAAGTCTTGAAAGTGAACCAAATGGCTCAATGTGTCCGTTCTTCAGATAATACTGACCCTCAGTGATGTATCCTGTATTGTCAGGAACTGGGTGAGTTACGTCATCACCAGGCATTGTTGTTACACCGAGGATAGTGATGGAGCCTGCGCCCTCGATATCTACAGCCTTCTCATAACGTGATGCGAGTGAGCTGTAAAGGTCTCCAGGATAACCACGGTTGGATGGTACCTGCTCCATCGTAATAGCCATTTCCTTCTGAGCGTCGGCGAAGTTGGTCATGTCTGTAAGAAGAACAAGAACCTTCTTGCCCTCAAGTGCGAACTGCTCTGCAACTGCAAGAGACATATCTGGCACCAGAGTACACTCTACTGTAGGGTCTGAAGCTGTGTGAATAAACATTACCGTGTGGCTCATTGCACCACCCTTTTCGAGGGTATCACGGAATGAAAGATAATCGTCGTATTTGAGTCCCATTCCTCCGAGTACAATTACATCTACCTCAGCCTGAAGAGCGATACGAGCAAGGAGCTCGTTGTAAGGCTCACCTGAGATTGAGAAAATAGGCAACTTCTGGCTTTCAACCAGAGTGTTAAATACGTCAATCATCGGAATACCTGTTCTAATCATCTTATTAGGAAGAATACGCTTAGCAGGGTTGAATGAAGGTCCGCCGATAGGAATCATGTTCTCTGTGAGAGCAGGTCCGTTATCTCTTGGTACTCCAGCACCGTCGAAAATTCTTCCGAGAAGATTCTCTGAGAAAGATACCATCATAGGTCTTCCGAGGAATCTTACCTCGTCATTAGTTCCAACGCCCTGTGCTCCGGCGAAAACCTGAAGTGATACGATATCACCGTCTAATTTAATTACTGTTGCGTAACTGTCACCAACAAGAGCAAGATCTCCGTTTCTAACGCCTTCTGCTCTTACTGTAACTACGTTACCGACAATAGATTCAATCTTTGTATATACTTTTTGCATCTTACTGTCCTCCTAGTCAGTTAGCTTAGCGCTATAGAAATCAATAATTTTCTGCTTTGCAGATTCGAACTCAGGTGTATTGAATGTAGTTCCATGCCAGTCTACAAATTCCTGTCTGAGCTGGTTGAAGAAGCCTCTGATGTCCTTCTTGTCGTCGAGTGCGAATTTGTTAGTAAGTATGTCATATAAAACATCAAATACTACCTGCTGTCTTTCAGGTGGGCAAGCCGCATCGACAGGGTCGAAGGAGTTCTGTTGCAAGAAGATTGCGTCAAGAAGTTCGCCCTTCTGATAAATGATGTAGTCCTCAGCGGAAGTACCTTCCTCGCCGACTACCTTCATCATCTGGCTTACTTCTGTTCCTCTTCTCAGGCAGTCTCTTGCTGTCTCTACTCTATCCATATCTACAACACCCTTGTACTTTGACCATGAGTCGATTGGGTGAATTGAAGGATATTTACGAGCATCTGATCTTTCTCTTGAAAGTCCGTGGAAAGCTCCTACTACCTTAAGTGTTGCCTGAGTTACAGGCTCTTCGAAGTTACCACCGGCAGGTGAAACCGATCCGCCTATAGTTACGGATGCGATTCTTCCGTCCTTAAGTCTAACCTTTCCTGCTCTCTCGTAGAATGCTGCGATAGTAGATTCAAGGTATGCTGGGAAAGCCTCTTCTCCAGGAATTTCCTCAAGACGGCCGGACATTTCTCTCATCGCCTGAGCCCAACGGCTTGTTGAGTCAGCAAGAAGGAGAACGTTTAAGCCCATCTGTCTGTAGTACTCTGCGAGGGTTACTGCTGTATAGCAGGAAGCCTCTCTGGCTGCTACTGGCATTGAGGATGTATTGCAAATGATGATAGTTCTTTCCATCATTGAACGGCCTGTTCTTGGGTCGTCAAGCTCAGGGAACTCTTTCAGAATTTCTACTACCTCGCCGGCACGCTCTCCGCAAGCAGCAACGATTACTATATCAGCCTCGCCGTTCTTGGCTTCCATGTGCTGAAGTACAGTCTTGCCTGCTCCGAAAGGTCCAGGGATACAGAATGTTCCGCCCTTTGCTACAGGAAGGAAAGTATCGATACAACGAATCTGTGTTACAAGAGGTTCATCTGGACGAAGTCTTTCAGCGTAGCACTTATTAGCCTGCTTGATAGGCTGTGTGATTACCATGCTGAGGTTCATCTCCTCGCCTTTTGAATTCTCGATAACGCAAATAGTGGATCTTACGTGGTGAGATCCTTTACCTACTATTGATTTAACCTTCCAGTCATTTCCCTTAAGTGTGAAAGGAACCATGATCTGGTTGGTAAATTGAAATTCTGGAACGCTTCCAATGATGCTACCAGCCTCAACGCTGTCGCCTACCTCTACACAAGGTGTGAAATCCCATTCACGATCAGGAATTGGATCAAGGTATACACCTCTTTCAAGGAAAAATCCGCACTTCTCAGCAAGTTCAGGCAGAGGGTTCTGCAGTCCATCGAATACCTGTGTGAGAAGTCCTGGTCCGAGCTCTACGCTCATCAGCTCACCAGTAAATTCTACAGGATCTCCAACCTTGATACCGTTGGACATCTCGTAAATCTGTATACCGGCAACTCCATTGTTAACACGAATTACCTCGCCCTTCAGGCGCTTGCCGTCAACGATGATATATGCTACCTCGTTCTTACGAACACCGCCTTCGAATTCAACATTGGCCAGGTTTCCGTTAATTCCAGTCACATGTCCTGTTACTGTTTCCATTGTCTATCTCCTGTTATAAGCTATATACGCCCTGCTGTACAGTCTCGAAAAGGCGGTGGAATTCTTCCGTGCCCTTTGACTTTACAAAGCAGGATTGACGTTCTAAAAGTTTAAGTTTGATCGCATATCCGAAAAGATACACATCATCGAATGAATGTAATCCTATCAGTGTATCGATTGCGTCGAACTGATAAGCAAGAAGCATTTTCTCTGCCTCTAAAGGGTTCTTCGCATTGATTGCACTCTGCGCAATCTGTGCGTTAACCGAATCCTTGTCGTAATCCTTGGTATATGCTTTGCCAAGAATCGCGCTTCTTTGAGCATTCAGTTCGCTTGTCAGATTTCTGTAAAATTCGCCCCAGTCCTTCATTATGGGACCGTCTTCTGAGTCAAGGGTCAAATTCTTGAGATATTCGTATTTCTTCTCGCTGATATTTGACTCACACATGAGCAGAAATTCGTCATATGTGACAGGGGCTTCTCCATCTGAGCTAATTTCCGGCAGGCTGGATATTAGATAATAGTACGAAGCCATATTCTACCTCCTCTCGATCTTTAGAAATCGAGGTCTCTGAAATATGGCATCAGAAGCTGCATGATCTCCTCGTCGGAGCAGTCGAAATAGCCAGAGCCGTCTTTTGCAGAAAGCTTAAAGCCTGCAGATACGCCCTTAACTGGCTTAATCTCAAGTCCGCCTTTGATCTCATCGGCAAGTGACTTCTTGAGAGCATCTGATACCTCGGCAACCTCTACCTCATACTTTGATACGTCCTCGCCAGTAACTACTGCCTTAATCAGCTTGCCAAGCGCGTCGTCCTTGAGGGTTGCCTTAACATCAGCCGAAAGAATTTTCTCAAATTCTGCCTTAACCTCAGTCTTGAATGCGAGCATTGCATCTCGCTTTGCTTGGTCTGCACTTACGATTGCGCTCTCCTTGAGAACAGCGATTTCTCTGGACGCGGAATCCATTGCAGACTTTGCATCTTCCTTGGCCTTTGCTACTATCTCGTTAGCCTTCTTGTTGGCATCGTCGATAATCGCCTGAGCCTTCTCATTGGCAACATCAATACCCTCTTTCTGTATCGAAGTAACCAAATCCTGAATTTGCAATTCCATAGAAACATACCTCCTAACCCGTGAATTTTGGTTCAATTCACCATCTTATAAAGTGAATTATACCATCCACAAAATGTATCTAACAACGACTAATCTCGATTGTTATTTATTTAATGAAATCGAATATTTTTTGTCAAAGTCGCTTTAGAACGTGTTTAAGGACATTATAAATCTTTTTGAGCATTTGGATTGTGTTTTTTCTGTGCAAAATTGAGAAATCCGCCGGCGAAAATCCCACAGAATGAGCGTTTTGGCGGAATTTCGTCGCGGTCCGGTGCGCGTCGGCAAAATTTCGGCGTGTACAGAAAAAGAGGATCGTCTCAATATGGACGATCCTCTGCTTTTTGATTATTGATTGCGCCTACTTCTTGATTTCGAAGCTTGTCATATTTACAGTGACAGATGCAGAACTGCTATTGGTCCTCGATGAAGTGGTCGAGATTGCCGTTTCGTTGAGCAGATATCCGTTCTGGCTTGTTTCGAGAGCATTTACTCTGCTTACTGCCTCGCTGTAATCTTCTGCACTGAACTGAAGCGTTATCGGTCTTCTGACAATATTTCCGTCCGTCTCTTCCTCGCCGAATGAGATCGTATAATTGTCAGCTCCTCCAAATATAGAATTCATCTCAAGGATGATTTCGTTGGTATTGTCGTAGTTCGGAGTCTTAATATTGGTCTCTCCGTTCTCGTATTTCTTGAGTTCCTTCTTCATATTGACAAGCTCATAGAGCTTAGCATTTGCTACATCAAGCTCGCTTTGAACTGACGTAAGCTCAGCCTGACGCTTTGTCTGAATACTGGATACAGGAAGCTGAACGCCGAAATAATATACGACGATTACAATCAGCACGACGAGCAAAATTCTCTCGCGAAGTGAGTGCGAATAGAATCGCTCTTTGAGCTTAGCAAATTTAGGCGCTAAGCTAGCCTTGAGAGCAGTTATTGAGCTATTTGCCCCTGCCTGACGGCTTGCATTCTTATTTACTCCATTTCCGGAATCGGCCTTGGATGTAGCCTTTTTCTTATCGAATAATTTCATTGCTACTGTTCCTCCTTTTCCGTAGAGATTTCCTTGCCATAATTAAATACTAAAGATGCCTTGATGCTTCCAGAGCTTGAGTCACGTGACGAGCCCTTGTCTGCTGTATATACTCTTACATCCTTGATATTTTCGTCTTCCTCAAGACTTTCTCTTACATCAGCAACATTGTCGAGGTTGCCGACAACGATTTCAACTGAGACCTTGTTATTAACTATCGAAATCGAGGAGACATCTGCAAGGCTTCCGCAGGCGTCATTTATCGTCCTGATTATTATCGTTCTTGTCTCGATAGCCTTCTCATCGGCTGTCATGAAGCCTCTTGCATATCTATCGTATTTAGTCTTGATCTTATTATAATCCTTAAGCTGTACGCTTGCCGTTTCAAGCTCCTGCTGAGCCTGCTTGGTCTGCACCTTAAGAACGTGAAGATTCCAGTATCTAAGGCCGACACCGAACACAAGCACCAGAACTACAACGGCTATGATAAGCCACTTAATTACAACATCCTTGGTCGATTTTGCACCCTTAACGCCGAGCTCTACCGGCTGATAAAGGTTCATCGTTGTTTTCTCGGGAAGCTTAAGCTTCGTATTCAGCTCTAATTTCTTATCTGCCACTTTGCTTCATCCTCCTTTATAGCGTTACACCTATGGAAAAAAGTCCGCAGGAGTCGTTGGTGAGATTCTCGCAATATTCCGGAAGGATTTCCGCAATCGGTCTTTGTGTAAGTCCGAGAGAATCGGCGATATAATCGCACAGCTTCTTGCTGTTGGAATTGTTTCCGCAGAAATAGACATCCGTAACCTCACTGCCCTGATTCTCGTAAGAATAGAAGTTCAGTGTCTTTCTCAATTCGACAGCAAGCTGTTCGAAGTCAAAGGATCCAAGCTCAAGCTGAACCGAAGTTCTAACTCTCGCATTGGAAACAACATATATACCCGTCTTGTCGGCATCAAGATTGATGACTGCAAATTCCTTGTCCTTGTCAAGCCCTCTTTCGATTGCATTGCGAAAAAGCGTAACAAGTATCATTTCCTTAGGAATTGCGGTGCTGATCTTAAGATCGGCAAGCTTAAGCATCTCATCCCACTCAAGGAGGGACTCTTTTCTTGTCGCAGCCGAAAAGATCTTCATCTTCTCAGGCTTGCCCTCAGAATCATATATGACCTCATCCATCGCATAATCGAAGACGTATTCGTTCTGATTTCCGCCTGTGATATCTCTGAATTCGTAAGGGAGATTCATCTTAAGCTCGTTCTTGTTCATAGGAAAAAGCTCAAGGTTCATGAAGTGCACGCCCTCCTCAGGAAGAGCAAGCGCTATCTCCTTGCCATTGAATTCGTCCCTTTCCTTGATTTCGCTGATGACCTTGGCAAGAGCCTCAGCATTTATGATGCGCCCTGCCTTGAACACGCCCTCTGGGATAGCCTCGAAGGACAGAAGCAGATCATCTCCCTGCTCCTGATACATTGCCAGGCCACTGCTTTCAACTGTTAATCCGATTAAATCTTTCGCCATTTATATTTCCTTCCTCTTAGTTAAAGAAAATTAAAACAGTCCTAAATAGGCTGTTATTATATCCAATCCGCAAATCATTCCTATAAATGAGCCTGCGCAGATTGCAGGTCCGAAAGGAATGAGTCTTTCGTTCTTTCTCCTGAGTGCTAAGCCTATAATTATTCCGAATATGCAAGATAAAAGCATCGAAAGAAGGTTGACAGGCCAGGAGAAATAAATTCCTATCATGAAGAGAAGCTTGATGTCTCCTCCTCCCATCGCGTCCCGCTTGAGTATTTTCTCCATCACAAGTGCCACTATTAGCACAGGAAGAGAAATTGAAAGTCCGCCTATCAGGCTGTCTAACCACTCGTTTCCGTACATTATTCCGCTTGCAGATTCAAATGCAAGATATGCAATTCTTACAAGAATGCCAGTGATGATGAAGCGGTCCGGGATTATGTAATCTTCTATATCGCAGAAGCTTATTACAAGCATAAGTGATGTAAGTATGAGAAACTCGATTGTCTGGAAAGAGACTCCGAATTTCAGGACTACCGCAACATAGCAAATTGCAGAGACCAGCTCTGTTATTGGATATCTTATGCTGATTGGCTCTCCGCAATATCTGCATTTGCCCTTGGTCGACAGCCAGCTGAAAAGCGGAACGAGATCTTTTACGCCGAGGACATGCCCGCATGACATGCAGTGCGATCTTCCTCTTGCTATCGATTCTCCATTGACAATTCTAATCGCCATGCAGTTGAGGAAGCTCCCCATCACAAGTCCGAGTAGACAGGCAATCAAGCATATATAAATTGTTAGTCCTACACCTAATTCACTTAAATTCATTATCTGTTCTCAAATTGCAAGGATAGTTAATTCAAAGGTACTGGGGATAAGGCTGCACCCCATCAGCCTTAACCGGTACGCTTTCCTCACAGCTGGCGCTATCCTAGGTCACCATCTGCTCGGAGATAATTTTGAGATAATTTTGAGTTAATTTGTAGCTACTTTGAGCTTAAGCTGTTTTTTCAGAAATAACTACTTCATCTCCAGCATCGTTAGGTGCAATAGTCCAGCCCTTAAGAGTTGCTGCCTTAACATCCTGTCCGCCGATCTCAACAGTTGTAGCATCCTTCTTAGCCTGCCAATTAGCCTTTGTCTGAGTAACTTTAACTGACTCTGATGCAGTTGCATCCTCGTTCATGATAAGTTCAGCAGATACCTCTGCGTAAGCAGCTCTGATGTTAGCCATGTCTGTAGCCTCTCTAGCCTTCTCAAGCTGAGCGTTGAATACAGGAATAGCGATTGCAACAAGAACTACGATGATTGCGATAACAATCAGGAGCTCCATAAGTGTGAAACCTTTATTATTCTTCTTCATCTTGTTTCTCCTTTATTATTAGTAAATTTGAAAGAATTTTGTATACCGATGCCAGCGCTTGGCTAGTGCAACGGTAATTTGGTTGGGCGATAAAACCGCCCTATTTGGGGTGTATTTCAACGGGGATTGGGGTAATCCCCGATGGAACCTTTTGTATGTCTAACCTGCAAGAGCGTCGACGTTGTCATACATCGAGAACATTGGTGCGTATACTGCAAGTAGTATCAGAAGAACGAATACAGCGAGTATGCAAATTATCGTAGGCTCGAGTATCTTCATCGCTCTTGTCGTTACTACATCCACTTCATTATCGTAAAATTCTCCGATGACATCAAGTGTCTGCTCCATTGATCCTGTCTCCTCTCCTACGGCTGTCATTTCCGTGAGAAGGTCAGGGAATGCCTTCTTGCTCTTGAGGCTCTTTCCTATTCTGAAGCCTTGCTTAACATCCTCGACAGTCTGCATTACGGTATTACCCATGAATCTGTTGGACATGGACCTTCCCGTAATCTCAAGCGCTCTTACAACAGGAAGTCCCGCATAGAGCATCGTCGACAATGTATGTGAGAACTGACTGCAGGCGTTCATTCTGTGGACTCTGCCGATTAAAGGAATTCTCAGCCTGTATCCGTCTGTGAGGATCTTGTTCTCAGGTTTTCTTTCGTAGACCTTGAGAGCCACGATCAGCGCGATGATGATAAGCGCAAGAAGCCAGAACCAGTTAACAAAGAAATCCGAAATTCCGATTACCATTCTTGTTGGCAGAGGCAGTTCCGTTCCCATCGATTCATAGGCTTCGGTGAACTGCGGAACAGCTACAAGCATTATTATAACGATTACAACAATCGCAACGCCGACTACCATCGCAGGGTATGTCAGAGCGGAAATTACCTTGGCTCTGGTATCTGATTTCTTCTTGAAGAAATTGCTGAGTCTCTCAAATGCCACGTCGAGGGCACCTGATTCCTCGCCCGCCCTTATCGTCTCGATGAATGTAAGCGGTAACTTAGGCCCGCGCTCCTCGAAGCTGTCTGCCATTCTTTTACCGCCGGCAACATCCTCTGCAACGCCCCAGAGTATTTCCTTAAGAAAACCGTCTGAGGTCTGCTGTGCAACCATCTCGACTGCCCGAAGGACAGGGAGTCCGGCCTTCAGAATAATGGCGAACTGCTCGCAGACTAGCGAGAGATTCTTCTCGTTAACCCTGCGGATGTGCAGAGTATCTCGGAAATCCTCTTTGTCGTGGTATTCCCTCAAGGAAACGACAACAGGATATTCCTGCCTGAGCTTTGCCATTGCCTCTTCTTTGGTCATGGCATTTGTCAAGCCCTCGCTTACGACGCCCTTATTATTCTTGACTTTGTACTTGTATTGCTTCATTTTCTGTCTTTCTAACTTGTTCTATCTTATTCTATCTCGTTCTATCTCGATTTATCTCGCTCTATCAGATCTATCTCACTCTATCTCGATCTATCAGATCTGTATGTGCTTGCGGTTATCGCCTGCTTAACATAGTCAGCATCGTGGGCCGAATCTATCGCGGTCTGCGCTGTGATTTTGTTGTTCTTATACAAATTCAAAATGAAATTGTCCATGCTTATGTTGCCCTCTACGGCGCTCGTCGCTATCGCATTCATAATCTGCGGAGTCTTGCCCTCTCTTATGAGGTTCTTGATGGCGCTGTTGGTGACCATTACCTCGCAGGCAAGCGCTCTTCCCCTTCCGCTCGCATGTGGCAGAAGTTGCTGACACAGAACCGCCTTGAGCGTCATGCTGAGCTGAAGCCTTATTTGCTGTTGCTTCTCGCCAGGGAAAACATTTACGACACGGTCTATGGTGTCCGCCGCTGAGTTGGTATGTACCGTCGCAAAAACAAGATGGCCTGTTTCTGCGGCTGTCAGGGCTATCTCGATAGTTTCGAGCTCTCGAAGCTCTCCTATCAGTATGATATCAGGGTCTTCTCTCAGAATAGCCTTAAGTCCGTTCTGATAGCTCTTTGTATCCTGACCTATCTCTCTTTGATTGATCGAGCAGAGCTTCTGTTCGTATACATATTCGATAGGATCCTCGAGCGTAATAATATGCTCATGCCTTGTGCTGTTAATCCTGTCGATGAGAGCGGCAAGCGTTGTTGATTTACCTGAACCAGTCTCACCAGTTACGAGAACGATGCCTCTTGGGTATTTGGCGAAATCTGATACGACAGGCGGAAGTCCCAGCTTGTCAAGGTCTGGAATCCTGTCGTTCAGGATTCTTATCGCAGTCGAGAAATGTCCCTGTTGCTTGAAAACATTGAATCTGCATCTGATATTGCCAGCTATTGTCGAAGCGAAGTCGACCTCGCCGATTTTCTTAATCGCGTCAATCCTGTCTCCTGCAAGAACGGTCGCAATCGTCTCGCAATCCTCGTCGGTTAAAATGTGGTCGTCGTAATCTCTTAAGGAGCCGTCAATTCTCAGTCTGATTGGCTTGCCGTAGATTACATGGATGTCCGACGCACCATATTCCTGCGCTTTTTGAATAACTTGGTTGATATCGTAAATTGCCATTATTCTACCTGTATCCTTCTAATCATCGGTTGTATGCAGAATCTTCTGAGCTTCAGAAACTGTCGTCGTTCCATTGAGAACAAGCTTTCTTGCGTCAACAAGCAGTGGCTTGAAGTTGGATCTCATTATCTCGTCTACAATTTCCTTATGTGGCGCGCGGTCTCTGAAAAGCTCCTTGACATCTCTTGTAAGTGTCAGGATTTCGAAGACACCCGTACGGCCTCTGTATCCTGTATTCAGACATTCAGAGCATCCACAGCCTCTGTAGAAAGTCAGATTACGGCCCTGCTCTGGACTAATGTTGAGTGCCGAAAGCTCCTCATCGCTTGGCTTATAAGCCTCTTTGCAGTTCGGACAAATTTTTCTTACAAGCCTCTGTGAAACTACGCCTTTGAGGGCGCTTGCGATCAGATAAGGCTCGATTCCTATATCCAAAAGTCTATCAAGTGTTGCTATCGCGCTATTTGTATGAATGGTGCTGAGCACAAGGTGTCCTGTGATAGCGGCTCTCATCGCGATTTCGGCTGTCTCCTCGTCACGGATTTCGCCGACACCGATGATGTCCGGGTCCTGTCTCAGGATGGCTCTCAGGCCGTTCGCGAAATTCATGCCAGCTTTCTCATTAACCTGAACCTGGTTAACTCCGTTGATATTATATTCAATAGGATCCTCAAGCGTTGTTACGTTGATCTCGTCATTTGCAAGCTCGGCAATCATTGTATACATTGTTGTGGACTTACCTGAACCTGTAGGGCCGGAGATAAGAATTACTCCGTTCGCGTTGTGAATCAGGCTCTCGTAATCCTTCAAATGCTCTCCTACAAGGCCGATGCCGTCGCTTGTAAGAAGCGAAGCGGATTTTTCGAGGAATCTTATTACAACCTTCTCTCCGTAAATGTTCGGAAGAGTGGAAATTCTCATATCGTAATCTTTGTCCTTGATGCGAAGCTGTGCTCTGCCGTCCTGAGGAATTCTTCTCTCGGCAATGTCCATATCTCCCATTATCTTGATACGGGAAATTACAGCATTCTGAAGGCTTGTAGGTATCGTAAGCATAGTATGGAGAACTCCATCTATTCTCATTCTGATGCAAAGTCCGTCTGCTCTTGGCTCGATATGAACGTCGGATGCCTTCTCTGCAATTGCTCTTTCGAGGAAAGAGTTAACAAGTCTGATTGTAGGAGCAGCCTCTTCATCAGTCGAATTATATGAAACTGCATCGCTCAGCGCGTCGTCAACTAAGCCTGAGTCTGTTATCGACTCCTGCAAATCCGTAATCGCCTTTGCTACGCTTTCGTTACCATATAAGGTAGCGATGGACTTCGTCAAAGCCTCCTCTTCGGCGATCATCGGAATTACACGCTTTCCTGTAAGCTTTCTTACAGTGCTGATAGCTCTGAAATTCAGAGGATCCTTCATGGCAAGGTATACGGTATTTCCTTCGGCCTTGACAGGTATAACGCCCTCTGTTCTTGCTATATTCTTTGGGACGAGCCTTGCCATTTCCATCGGAATCTTGGTGTCGTTAAGGTCGACGAAGTCAACTCCGAGCTGGAGTCTCAATACGTCAATCAACTGATGCTCTGTGAGAAGTCCCTTCTTAATAAGATATTCTCCGAGTCTTAATCCCGACTCCTTGCTTTCGCGCAGTGCATTTTCGAGCTGTTCCTCTGTAACTACCTTAGCTGATAATAAAATGTCGCCTAATCTTTTGTATGCCATGTGAAGCCCTTTCGTTAATTTATAACCTTGTACTTGAAATATCCTTGCTTGTTGTATTTCCCGGTCTTGTCTGTAATCGTATACCTTCCTGTGAAAATCCCGCCTGTACCTGCATCTGCATTCGCATCCGCATCCGCTTCAGTATAGGTAAGCGTGAAATTCTCAAGGTGCAAGCCGGCATAGACTTTGTCGTTCATAAGTGAATTCTGTATGCTTCTGTCGTCTCGGTTGACGATTATGAGCTTGCCCTCTGAATCGAGCGTCACATATCCGCTTATCACTCCCGCCTGGTAATCGTTGGTGGAGAAGTATACATGTTGGCCATCGGCCTCGATATTTCTCGCATACCTCAGAACGTCCGAGAAAGCTGTGTTGATCGTATCCCTGAGAGTCTCGCTGTTGTTAGTGAATGTTATCTGCTTGTAGGTCTTCGCGGCTGCCGAAATTCCAACAGTAAGGCCTGCCGTCATGAGCAGAAGTATCACTATCGCCACGAGAGTCTCAACGAGAGTGAATCCTTTATTCTTTTTTTTGCTGAAAAAAATGTTCTTTCTCATCTCGAATTTGGTCGATTCTTGTCGAATTCTTGTCGAATAGTGTCGATTCTTGTCGATTCCTGTCGGTTAGTGTCGATTCTTGTCGATTCTTGTCGAATTCTGTCGGTTCTTGTCGACTGAATGCTAATTCTAATTCGACGCCTTGCGGAAGGCCCTAAGCGTTCCGTCGTCGCTTCCGTAATAATCTATCTTATATTCTGTCTCATTGCCAGTAGAAACGCCGAGCGAATCCACAGTATTTACCGTGAGAGTGCCATTGCCGAGCACATTATCATATGCCTCCGCGTCTGCCACCTCTCGGCTGTATTTCTCATCACTTACTCTGACTTCCTTGTCAATTTCGGTTGCAGTAAGAACCGATGAGAGCAGTACAACAGAAGCAAGCGCAATAACAACGATTGCAACAAGCGCCTCTACCAAGGTCTCACCTTTCTTATTAAAGAGTACTCTTCCGAATTTCCAATTAGTCATTTCTGTGATTTTTAAAACCCTTATCTTAATTACTGAGTCGTTATCTGGATTAGATTATCTGGTTCGTTATCTGAGCTTGATTCCCCGATTCGTTCTCTGAATTAGATTATCTGGTTCGTTGTCTGAACCTGATTCCCCGATTCGTTCTCTGAATTAGATTATCTGGTTCGTTGTCTGAACCTGATTCCCCGATTCGTTAGTTCGTCGAAAAAAGTGCAAGCTGAGATTTCATACGCCCCGACACGCCCTTGCTGATTGTGCAACCGCTCCATGTGATGGTTCTCTTCTTCTCTGTCGTTGTCTTGTCGCCATAGGAGCCGTTATTTTTCATAGTGTCGTGCTCTACGATTTTGTTGGTCTCATCGATTTTGCTTGCGGTCGCTGTCAAAGTAATATAATGCTTGCTATCTCCGCACTTGCCCTCGATAAGGCAGTCTATCGTATAACTGTCCTCGTCACCTGCTTCTCCGCCTCGAATCAGAGCTACCGCCTTCAACGTGGTATCCTCAGGCTTGTATGTGCTCTCGTCAAAAGTGAATTTGTAAATCTCGGGGTCTGGATTATCCGAGCCGTCCGCGCCAGTGCAAATGTCAGCGACGTATTTATTGACATACTCAGATAGGAAGCAACTTGAGTCGCTTGCCTCGCTTAAGGTCCACGCTCCGTCGTTCTCCTTAGTCAGAACACATTCCATGCTCGCAAGGTCCTCTTTAATCAGCTGAGCAGTTGAGCTTGCGGAAAGATATGCCTGCTCATCTTCATCCCTGTTCTGAATTCTTGAGGAATTCGTAACAGATGAAGCTATAATAAGCCCCGCAACAAGCATCGCCACAAGGAAAAAGATAAGCGCAATTATGAAAGATGCCCCTTGGTTGTTATTCAGTTTCTTGAATATATCTCTCATCAATTTGATATGTACCCTCTTTTTCCTGTGACTATTTATTGTGCTTATTTATTGTGCTTCTTGGCCTTTTCCTGTAGCGAGTATTTCTATAAATGAGTTAGTTAGTCAGGTAATCAATTAGTAAGTAATCCGTAAATTAGCTAATCAAACTAAGCTTGTGGCTTCTCTGCGTAATGGATATAGTCTCCGGCTCTGTTCTTGACTATCAGTGGGAGATCGTATCCGTCTACCGAACCATAGCCTGCTGTTATGAAGCCAGCATTATCCTTGAGAGCCTTCATCTGGTCGTACGAATAGCTGGTACCGCTGTTACGTTCAGCTCCGCTCATATTATTCGAATAATAGAACGAATTTGCATTATTAGCAGGCGATATTCCGTATTTCTTAACTGTTGTTCCGCTAGGGCCTGATGTTCTGTCAACCTTTGAGTATGAATAGCAATTAGTGCAAGAGCCTTCCTCGCTGTTTCCTGCAATCGTAAT
>CAVAIH010000023.1:0-17076 GCA_963588675.1 Sphaerochaetaceae bacterium
ATCAGATATTCATCGGAAACGGTGTCGGCTATCTCGGAAACGGCGCGACGAATGTAATCTTCCCGCTGACACAGTTAGCCATCGCCGTCGGTTTGCTGATTGGTGATGGAACAGCCAGTTATATGAACCTGAAGCTCGGTGAAGGCAAGCGTGAGGAAGCAGAAAAAGGAATGGCGGCGGGTCTCACCGCGCTGACGATATCTGGTGTCACGCTGAGTATCCTGCTGACCGTTTTCTTGCAACCGCTCTGCCGTATGTTTGGAGCAACAGACGACATTATGCCGTATGCGTTGGACTATGGGTACATTATCGTTGCCGGAACGATCTTCAACATTTTCCCCTGCGGTGCTATGAGCATAGTCCGTGGAAACGGCGGACCTAAAACCGCGATGCTCAGTATGCTCACGGGTTTTACAATCAATATGATCGGTGACCCGCTGACCATCTTTGTCTTTCATTGGGGCGTGAAGGGTGCAGCCATCGCCACAGTGTTTGGGCAGGCAGCGAGCGCGGGCGTATGCATTGTATATCTCGTCCGCAAAAGAGGAACCATTCAGCTTAAGAAGAAATCTTTTGCTGGCTGTATTCAGTATGTACCGAGAACAGCAAAGCTGGGTCTCTCCAGTTTTGTGACACAGATTGCAATTGTGGCTGTTCTCTATTTCCAGAACAATCTTCTTGTCAAATACGGAGCATTGAGCAAGTACGGTGCGGAAATTCCTCTCACCGCGCTGGGCGTTACCATGAAGGTTTTTACCTTGCTACAAAACGCCATTACTGGACTATGCTCTGGAGCACAGCCAATCATCAGCTATAACTACGGTCGAAACCTCCGTAGTCGAGTCAGAAATATCCTAAAGCTGTTGCTCCTCCTATCGGCGGGACTTATGGGACTCGCTACGATTTGGTTCCAGTTTGCGCCTATGAGTATTGTTCGTATTTTCGGCTCGGCAGATGCGCTCTATAACGAGTTTTCTGTAAAGTGCCTGCGAATATTTCTGATGCTCATTTTCTTTGATAGTTTTCAAATGGTTGGTAGTTCTTTCCTGCAGTCCATTGGCAAACCGTTCCCAGCAACTGCCTTGGTTCTGTTCCGTCAGATTATTGTTCAGATTCCAGCAATGCTGATATTAGGTGAGAATTTCGGTGTTGACGGATTGCTTTATGCTGGGGCGTTATCCAGCCTGTTGGTAGGTATTCTGGCTGTTGTTTTTCTTGCAAGAGAATGGAGAGCTTTACAGATTTATGTTTGAACCATTTGAGGCCAACTTGTTGCTATAAATCTATTTCGATGCATATTGGGCAGTGGTCGCTTCCGTATACATCCTGCAGAATCGTCGAATCCTTGAGAGAACTGCGCAGGCGGTCCGAAATTATGAAGTAATCAATTCTCCATCCTGCGTTTCGCTCTCTTGCTTTCATTCTATATGACCACCAGGAATAGGCTTCGGCTTTGTCTGGATAGAGGTATCTGAAGCTGTCTGTGAAGCCCGAATCGAGGAGCCTTGTCAAAGCGCCTCTTTCTTCATCCGAGAAGCCAGCGTTGCCTCTGTTGGCCTGTGGATTCTTGAGGTCGATTTCGTTGTGGGCAACATTGAGATCTCCGCAGTAGATTACAGGCTTAAGCTGGTCGAGCTCAACCAAATACTGCCTTAGCGCCTCTTCGAATTCGAGCCTGTAATCGATTCTTGCAAGGCCGTCTTTGGCATTAGGCACATAACAGCAGACCAGATAGAAAGCAGGGTACTCGAGTGTAATAACGCGCCCCTCGTCGTCATGCTCTCCCTTGATTCCGTAGGAAACGGAAATCGGCTCGCCGACTGTCGCCTTGCGTGCAAAAATCGCAGTTCCAGAATATCCTTTTCTCTCGGCATAATTGTAGAATTCGAAGTATCCCTCTGGATGCCAGTCCGACTGGCCAGCCTGCATCTTTGTTTCTTGCAGACATACAAAATCTGCATCCGCCTCATAGAAGAAGTCTGCGAAGCCCTTTCCGCAGACCGCTCTGAATCCATTTACATTCCAACTGATAAATTTCATTTAATCTTCCTTTCCGGCCTCGATGGGCGAGCGCCGACTACAAAACTTCATCGATTTCGAATTTTACGGCGATGGTATCCTTGTACTTACCCTTGCCCGTGATGATGACATATCCATCGCCTGGCGCTGTGTTCTGCACATACGAGACTGTATAATCGCGACCCTCTCGAAGCGAGAAAATTCCTTTTTTGACTTTGACGCGAGGCTCGACAGGACTGCCGAAATAGCGGTGCTTACCGCCTTTGACCTTGATCGTCAAGTCGTAGATCGAGGTTCTGTCGTATCCGTTCGAACTTGTCAGCCATACGTCATCAGGGTCGATATACATGAAGTCGAGGTCGACATTTCCGTTAATTCCGGGAACAGTCATCGAATCGGTGCATTGCCAGAATCTGTATTCACCTGCAAAATCGGCGGTGCTGTTGTACTGCGCGGTCCAGATGTTCGTCGTCTCCGAGAGCGACTTGCCGTTCATAACATAGGTCAGCATATTGTAGTTGCCGTACACGGCTGATTCGTAGCCGGCCGATTCAATCACACTCGTGAAAGCCTTGCAGATATTTGTCATTTTCTTTGATGTGAGCTTGCCACTTTCGATTGCCGAAGAAAGCCGTCCGCCAGAGGATTCCTCGTAATCCATAACTATCGGAAGCGTGATATCGTATCCTTCGACAAGTTCGAGGACGTAATTAGCCTCCGCGATGGCCTCCTTGCGGGTTGTCGCCTGCGAGAAAAAATACACTCCGGTCATAAGCCCATTCTTGATGGAGCGCTTAATATTCTGGTTGAAGTAATCATCGGTATGCAGTTTGCCGTCCTCTGTGCCCCTGTAGCCGGCGCGAACGAAGGCGAAATCGATGCCAGAATTTTTGACCTTCTTCCAATCGATGTCCTCCTGGATATAGGAAACATCAACGCCTTCGAGCACGAGCCAGCCGTCGAACTGTGAATTGTGCTGATAGCCCTCGACGCTGATTCGCTCGTGGTGAGTTGCATCATACAAGGCTATGCAAAACACGACGAATAAGACAAAAACCACAAGCGCGATGATTTTGAATTTCCTGCTCGAGATAAAATCTATCGCCCTTACGATCTTGTTATCTGACTTCGCGCGGGTCCTGGTGCTCGAGCTCGCACGTCCCGTGCGTGAGTTGCCACTCGAGCCGGTGCGGCCGGACCTGCTACTTGATTTACTTTTGCTTGGTAGTCTGAATTTTTTCATGTGCATATTATAACATAGGAGCTGTTTTATTTTTGCATGCACGATTATGTATTTATTAAATGCATCGTCAAAATACTGTCTTGAATAATAATGCCCTCTGCTATAAAATTATAAAGGTTAAGGACGCGCGAGAAATGCCGTCTTTTGTTATGAAAGGAGACTATAAAATGGTAAATCAAAAATATTACGGTTATGGTACAGCACCATCAGTAATTAGAGAGCTTTTCGCTTATGGACTTGCACAGTCTGCAAAGGGCGAGCAGGTATATGACTATTCACTTGGTAACCCAAGTATTCCTGCACCTCAGAAGGTAGAGGACACAATCAAGAAGCTTCTTGCTGAGGAAGATTCAATTAAGCTTCACGGATACTCAATGGCTGCAGGATTTGAATCAACAAGAGAAGCAATCGCTGCTAACCTCAGAGAGAGATTCAACACTAACGCTCAGGCTTCTGAGATTTTCATGACTTGCGGATGCGCTCCAGCTCTCGTAGCTGTTGCAGGCGCTCTTACATGCAGCCCTGAGGACGAGTTCCTTTGCGTAGCACCATATTTCCCAGAATACAATGTATTCTTCACACAGGCAGGTGCAAAGGTTACAGTCGTTCCTGCAGATACAGAGAACTTCCAGATTAACCTCGCTGAGCTCGAGGCAAGAATCAGCGCTCACACAGTAGCTGTTGTTATTAACAATCCTAACAACCCATCCGGCGTTGTTTACACAGAGGAAACAATCAAGAAGATTGCTGCTCTTCTCGTTAAGAAGGAGAAAGAAGTTGGACATCCTATCTACCTCATCGCTGACGAGCCATACAGAGAACTCGTATACGGCGGAGTAAAGGTTCCATTCATTCCTGAATTCTATGATGACACAATCGTTTGCTATTCATGGTCAAAGTCACTCTCACTCCCAGGCGAGAGAATCGGATATGTATATGTTCCTGGTAAGTGCACAGACGCTGCTGCTGTATATGCTGCAGTTGGTGGTTGCGCAAGAGAGATCGGTTCAGTTTGCCCTCCAACACTCATCCAGAGAGTAGTTGAGGAGTGCGTTGGTTGCGAGCCAGACCTCGTTGCTTATGATGAGAACAGAACACTTCTTTATGAGTCACTGACATCATACGGATATGAGTGCGCTAAGCCAGATGGTGCTTTCTATCTTTGGGTTAAGGCACCTAATGGAGACGCTCAGGCATACTCAGATAAGGCTAAGCTCGAGCACAATCTGCTCGTAGTTCCTGGAGACGGATTCGCTTGCCCAGGATTCTTCAGACTTTCATACTGCGTATCCAACGATATGATTAAGGCTTCATTGCCTGCTTTCAAGGCAATGATCGAGGGTTAAATTGAAGGCTTAATCATTACCGCTTAGATTAGATCGGAGGCAACCCGCCAGGGTTGCCTTCGTTTTTATTTTTTTGTATTTATTAAAACAGATAAGGCGGACTTCATTGACAATAGTTCGGTTAACCGATATAATCACGGCAAGGAGGTGAGAAGGGTGTATCTCAATGATTTACTGGCTGAAAAGAAAATATCCAAATACCGCCTTGCTAAGCAAAGTGGAATTCCTCAGACCACCATTATAGATATATGCAGTCGCAAGGCGCATATAGAAAAGTGTTCAGCCGACACTATATATAAAATTGCAAAGGTGCTCGGCGTTTCGATGGAAAGCTTGATCGAGGAGGAAATGGAGAGTACTGCGCCTCAACCAAAGAGGCCTTCTTTTGAAGTATTCAAGAGCAATGTCTGTCATCTTGTTAAAGACAAAGGCGATGTCGATTTTATTCTAGATACGCTTACGACAGACGAGATTAGAACTTTGTATAACCGCAAATGGTATGCGGAAGCCTTCTATCTTCTTGCTATGGTGGATTATCTATCGAGAGAAAATGATGTGCCTCTTTGTACAGGATATAACGATATCCGCGCCCAAAGGCTACAAGATACCATCTATCCCGCAGGTGTTGTGCTTTCGGATGCGGTGGAGCAAACCGATAAGCACCAAAGAGAGTGCATGAAGAATGCCATACCTGAATTTCTGCACTTTAATATAGCGGAAAGCGAGGTAAGAAATGTCTACTGATATTGTTTTTACAAAAGAGAATTTAGATGCTTGTTTAAGCAGACTTGCAAAGGAATTTCGAAAATTGAACGGGACAAAAGTTCCCGCAGAGATTGTGCTGGTCGGCGGAGCTGCCGTTCTTGCTAATTATGGTTTTCGAGATATGACCTATGACATTGACGCAGTAATACGAGCAACTTCATCTATGAAGGACGCGATTAACCGCGTCGGTGACGAAATGGGACTACCTAACGGCTGGCTTAACTCGGATTTTACGAAGACAAAATCATACACACCAAAGCTTTTGCAGTATTCGGAGTATTACAAGCGCTTCGGATATGTTCTGGAGGTTCGCACGGTCTCGAAAGAATATCTTGTGGCGATGAAGTTGATGTCCGGACGACAATATAAAAACGATATATCGGACATCGTCGGGATTCTCAGAGAACAGAAGCAAATCGGGAAGCCACTTACACTCGAAGGAATCCGAACAGCGGTATGCAATCTTTATGACAGCTGGGGCAATCTGCCCCAGGAATCACAAGACCTAATTACTGAGATTATGAAGGACGAGCAATATGAAGCATTGTACGAGCAGTATCGTAACAATGAGGAAATTGCAAAAGAGACCCTGCTCGATTTTGAAAATGAATATCCAGGCGTAACGAATATAGATAATGCAAATGAAATTATACAAATTTTGAAAAAACGCAAGGAACGGGATCGCTGAAACCCGTGGCTGTCGCAAGGAAGAGAGTCGCTGAAGCCCATAGCTATCGCAAGGGCAGACAAATCCTGCACAACCACAAGAATTTCGCAGAAAATAACAGCGATATTGCGTAAAGACTTGATTTTGCTATGCTATTGAAATATAATGGCAGTTGCGAATTAATACATTTATTATGAAAGTGGGGTAAAAAAATGGCTAATATTAAATCCGCAAAGAAGAGAATCAAGGTTATCGACAAGAAGACTGCTCGCAACATCAGAGTAAGAAACCACGTTAAGGAAGCTGCTAAGGGATTCCTTGCTGCTATCGAAGCTGGTGACGTAGCTGAGGCTGAGAAGGCATTCGTTCTTTTCGAGAAGAAGATGATGCAGGCTGCTGCAAAGGGTACTTATCACAAGAACCAGTCATCAAGAATTGTTTCTCGCTATGAGAAGAGACTGAACGCTCTTAAGGCAAGTAAGTAATGCTCACCCGTCCCCACCCGCGTATCAGTTAAATACGCATAAGCGAAGGAGTGTCTCCCTTCGCTTTTTTTATGCCGTGAATCCGCGGAAGGCACTGGAAAATCGGGAAACGCGGCGAGAGGCACTTCGCTGGCCCGCGTAACATCGCAAATTGCGGAAAGGCCTCCGCTCTGGCGCCGCGAATTCACGGCTGCCAGCACGAAGGCTCGCCAGCGAGCTCGCCATGAATCCGCTCGGCAATTTGAATATTCGCGGTTTAATTTCGGCCGATTTTCTAATATAATTAAAGATAATTTAAGTTCAGCAGGAGATAATTGATGAGCTATTTAGATCAAATCAGAAATTTCAGCATTATCGCGCATATCGACCACGGCAAGTCGACTCTGGCAGACAGACTGATAGAGAAGACCGGCCTCGTTCAGGCGCGAGATATGAAGGAACAATACCTGGATAATATGGATATCGAGCGCGAGCGCGGTATCACGATTAAACTGCAGACGACCAGGCTCAAATACAAGGCAAATGACGGCCAGGAGTACATCCTGAACCTGATTGACACGCCAGGACATGTCGATTTCAACTATGAGGTTTCAAGATCGCTTGCCGCTTGTGACGGGGCTGTGCTTGTCGTGGATGCGACTCAGGGTGTTGAGGCTCAGACTCTCGGCAATGTATATTTGGCGCTCGACGAGGACCTTGAAATTCTGCCTGTTCTCAACAAGATGGACCTTGACAGCGCGCGTCCGGACGAGGCCCGCGAGGAGATCGAGGAGATCATCGGCCTTGACGCTTCGGAGGCTCCGGAAATTTCTGCAAAAACAGGTATGGGCGTAGACGAGATGCTCGAGAAGCTCGTAGAGGTTATTCCTCCTCCAAAGGGCGACCCTGACGGAAAGCTTAAGGCCCTGATTTTTGACTCATATTATGACAGCTATAAAGGCGTCGTTATTTATTCGAGAATTTTCGACGGCAAGGTGAAGCGCGGTGATACCATCAAGATGATGAACACCGGCAAAAACTACGAGGTCACAGAGGTTGGATATTGCATCCCTGGCATGATGCCATCCGAAGAGCTCAAGGCAGGTGAGGTAGGATATATTTGCGCAAGCATCAAGCAGGTTGCGGACGCGAGAGTCGGCGATACGATCACGCTTGCAGGCAATCCAACAGAACAGCCTCTCAAGGGATACAAAAAAGCGCAGTCCATGGTGTACTGCGGTGTTTTCCCCGCAGAGGGCGAGAAGTACGAGAACGTCAAGGATGCTCTCGAGAAGCTTCAGGTAAATGACGCGGCCTTCAATTTCGAGCCTGAGAATTCGGCGGCACTTGGCTACGGCTTCCGTTGTGGTTTTCTCGGATTGCTCCACATGGACGTAATCACAGAAAGACTCGAAAGGGAGTTCGACCTTGATGTAATCACAACGCTTCCAAGCGTTATTTATAAGGTAGTAATGAAGGACGGCAGTGAGCAGATGATTCAGAATCCGTCGAATTTGCCGGATCCTGCGGAAATCGCATACATAGAAGAGCCGATTGTTAAGGCGGATATCATGACTCCGAACGATTATGTCGGAAGCATCATGGCGCTCTGCCAGAACAGGCGCGGTAAAATGGTCCACATGGAATACCTGACCAAAACAAGAGTCCAACTGCACTACGAGATTCCTCTCAACGAGGTCATCTATGACTTTTTTGACGCGCTCAAATCGCGAACAAGAGGCTACGCGTCGCTCGACTATGAATTCCTCAAATACGAGAGGGCGAAGCTTGTTAAGCTCGACATTCTTCTCAACCACGAGCTCATCGACGCTCTGAGCACGATTGTGCCGGAGGAAGAGGCCTATGCGAAGGGCAGGGGCATTTGCGCGAAGCTCAAGGAAATCATTCCTATGCACCAGTTCGAGGTGCCAGTTCAGGCGGCAATCGGCCAGAAAATCATCGCAAGAGAGACGATTCGTGCATACCGCAAGGACGTTCTTGCAAAATGCTATGGCGGAGACGTTTCTCGTAAAAAGAAGCTTCTCGAGAAACAGAAGCGAGGCAAGAAGAGGATGCGCCAGTTCGGAACTGTAGAGGTTCCGCAGGAGGCTTTCACAGAAGTCCTGAAGCTCGATGATGGAAAGTAGTCATGGGAAGTAATAATGAAAGATAATCCAGGTCTATACGTTCACATACCTTTCTGTAGGAGCAAGTGCAAATATTGTGGATTTTTGTCGAGCCCCGCAGACGAAGAGGAGGTGTCGAAATATGTCGAATATCTTCGAAAGGAATGCGAGCTTAGGGCAAAAAAATGCGAGGGCTTGATCTTCGACACTGTATACTTCGGCGGTGGAACACCGACTGTGCTTAGCAATAGACAGCTTTCGACAATTCTCGACGATTATCGCAAGAGATACCAAATCACAAGCAATGCCGAGATAACACTCGAAGCAAATCCGGGAACGCTTGGAAATTCCGACAAAGAAGTCCTTGCAAGGCTCACAGAGCTTAGGAAAGCGGGCTTCAACAGGCTCTCGATGGGTGCGCAGTCGATGAACGATGCAAGGCTTAGCTTCATCGGCAGAATCCATGACTCTAAGACGGTAAAGCGGGATTTCGAGCTTGCAAGGGAAGCGGGTTTTGACAATATAAATCTCGATATAATTTTCTCGATTCCAGGCGAGACGACAGAGGACGCCCTTAGGGATATACGGGAAATTGCCGAGCTTTCGCCTGAGCACATTTCCTTCTACAGCCTGCAACTTGAGGAGGGCACGCCGTTCTTTGAGATGTGGGAAAATAAAGAATTCGAAGAAGTCAGCGATGAGGCTGACAGGGAGACCTACCACAGAGGCTCGGCGCTTCTCAAAGAGCTCGGATATGAGCGTTATGAAATAAGCAATTTCGCTCGCAAGGGCAGGCGGTCTAAGCACAATAGTAAATACTGGGCTATGGCTTGGTACAGCGGGCAGGGCCTCGGAGCGAGCGGATACATGCACGGCGCTCGCTACGCAAATGAATCGGGGATGGCCGAGTGGTGCGAGGCCATCGACTCTGGGAGACTTCCGATAGCCGAGGAGCATCGAAATAGCAGGCATGACATGATCTCCGAAGCGATTTTTACAGGGCTAAGAAGAGTGGAAGGAATAAGCTTTGCGGAGCTTGAAATGACCTGCAAGGAAGTCGAGGATTATTACAGCGATGTCTGGAGCGAGGCCACAGGCTTTGTAAAAAGCGGGCATCTCATATTGGACGATGCGGGCATGAGGCTCACAGAGCAGGGCATTGATATAAGCAACAGAATCATGGCGTTGTTCGTATAGGTTCGCGAGAATTCGATGAAGTTCGCAGGAATTCGTGAGAATTCGATGAAATTCGCAGGAATCGAATTCTCTTGTTGAAATTCGCAGAAATTCGATTTTTTTCGAAAAACGATATAAGATATAACGAAAACGAAAGGGGTTGCAATGGATAAATACATAATGGCGCTCGATCAGGGCACGACGAGCTCAAGAACCATCATTTATGACAAGAAGGGGAACGTGATAAGCGTTGCGCAGAAGGAATTCACGCAATATTTTCCAAAGGCCGGATGGGTTGAGCATGATCCGCTTGAAATTTGGGCGACTCAGATGGGAACCGCGCAGGAGGCACTGCTTGCGGCTCAGCTTACCTACGAGAATATCGCTGGGATCGGAATCACCAATCAGCGCGAGACCACTGTTGTATGGGACAAAGAAACAGGCGAGCCTGTATATAACGCAATTGTATGGCAGTGCAGGCGTACAGCTGACTATGCCGTAAAACTCAAGCCTTACGAGGATATGATTCGCAAGAAGACTGGCCTTATTGCCGATCCGTATTTCTCCGGCACTAAGCTTGCGTGGATACTTGATAATGTTGAAGGCGTAAGAGAAAGGGCTGAGAAAGGCGAACTCCTCTTTGGAACGATCGAATGCTGGCTTATATGGAAGCTGACAGGCGGAAAAGTGCACGTGTCGGATTATTCAAACGCCTGCAGAACAATGCTCTTTGACATCAATACCCTCGAATGGGACAAGGAGCTTTGCGAGCTTCTGGACATCCCTATGTGCATGCTTCCAACACCGGTCGAGTGCTCGGGACACTACGGAGTGACCATAAATGAACTTTTCGGAGGGCCAATCGAGATCACAGGATCCGCCGGCGACCAGCAGGCGGCACTTTTCGGGGAGACCTGCTTCAAGAAGGGCGAAGTTAAGAGCACCTACGGCACAGGAAATTTCATGCTGTTAAATACAGGCGAGGAGCCAGTTCCATCAAAAAACGGCCTTCTTACGACCATAGCATGGGGACTTAACGGCAAGGTAAATTATGCTCTTGAGGGTTCCGTCTTTGTGTGCGGTGCGGCCGTTCAGTGGCTTCGCGATGAGCTCGAATTTGTCAGACATGCAAGCGAGACAGAGGAGCTCGCGCAGGAAGTAAGCGATACCGACGGAGTCTATGTTGTTCCTGCTTTTGTCGGACTTGGCGCACCATATTGGAATCCAGAAGCAAGGGGAGCGATGTTCGGCATAACAAGAGGAACGAGCAAATACCATATTATAAGGGCGACGCTCGAGGCACTCGCTTACCAGAACGAGGATCTTTTCTCGGCGATGGAAGCAGATGTCGGCTATAGGATTGAGACCCTGAAGGTTGACGGCGGAGCTGCGCTGAATAACTTGCTCATGCAATTCCAGGCAGACCTTTCAGATGTTCGAATCGTCCGCTATGCGTCAATCGAGTCCACGTCGCTTGGAGCTGCATATTTGGCAGGCCTTGCGGTTGGCTATTATGAGTCCCTCGAAGATATCATCGAAAATAGGGAGATTGCTAAGACCTTCGAGCCAAAGATAAGCGAGGCTCTTCGCAAGGAAAAAATCGACGGCTGGCACAGGGCGGTCAAGGCAGCTTGTGCTTTCCACGAATAATTGCTTGCGCCAGAATAGCGAGAAATATCGAAAATTGTCGAAAATTGTCGAGAAACATCGAGAATAAGTTTTTTCAAAAAAAAGTAGACAAGCAAAAGCATTTAAGATATAATAGCACTTGCGTTGAAGAGATTTGGCGCAAGTGAATATGGCGCATTGGTCAAGCGGTTAAGACGTCGCCCTCTCACGGCGGAATCTCGGGTTCGAGTCCCGGATGCGCTACCAAGTACAAGAAAAGCGGGTTTGAAGAAACCCGCTTTTTTATTGGAATTCTATTGAAATAATATAGCAGAACAGCGAATTGGCTGGAAGGCGCTGAATTGCAAAACAAAACAAAGGCTGAATCGGTATCCTACGGACGCCGTCCAGCCTTCGTTGTGTACCTACAAGGGCACATCGTGGTGTACCCACAGGGGCTCGAACCCCGAACCTTCTGATTCGTAGTCAGACACTCTATCCAATTGAGCTATGGGTACATTTTCTCGACCGAAATATTATAACGCACGAGCGAGCAAATTACAAGCAAATTGCAAGGCAATTGCAAAGAGATACGAGGATTTCGCGACAAATTCGCAATTTGCACAAAAAAATCCTAAAATTTTGAAAAAAAATACAAAAAACTCGAGCATTTATTCAGCGAATATGTTATATTAAATGCTGTCGATGTTGTGGACATATACGCAGAGGATTGACCGCAAAGTCACACCGAAGTCGACAGCAAAGTCACCGCAAAGCTGACGTCAAGGTCGACCGCAAATTCAATGATTCATGCCGAACAGCATGTCGCATCGCATGCTGAACCGCATTAAATCATAAAACAAGAAAATTATAATGACACTAACTAAAGGGGGACACGTTAGATGGAAAAGAAAAAGGCTTTGAGCAAGAAGGAAACTTTCCTCGTAGGAATGACGCTATTTGGAATGTTCTTTGGAGCAGGAAACATTATTTTCCCTATTCATCTCGGACAGCTGGCAGGAAGCAATACTTTGCCTGCAATCATTGGTTTTATTATTTCGGCGGTAAGTATTCCAATCCTTGGCGTTGCTGCTATCGGAAATACCCACAGCTCTGATCTTCTGAGCCTCAGCCAGAAGGTTTCGCCATGGTACGGATATGCTTTCACGACAGTCCTTTATCTGACAATAGGACCTTGCTTTGCTATTCCAAGATGTGCTACAACTTCTTTTACAACAGGATTCGAGAGCTTACTCGGAACAGAGCACACCAAGCTGTACCTTTTGATTTTCTCGGCTGTCTTCTTTGGAATCGTTCTGTTTTTCTCGCTTAGACCTAAGCAGATTACGACATGGGTCGGCAAAGTAATCACACCATTATTCCTTGTCTTCCTCGGAATTCTGGTTGTTGTTGCACTGGTAAATCCTTCAACATCAATTTCAAATGTTACACCAGACGCTAACTACCAGACAGGCGCGCTGTTCAACGGAATCGTTGAGGGCTACGGCACAATGGACGGAATCGCAGGACTTGCATTCGGCATCATCGTAATCAATGTTATCAGAGGAATGGGCGTTGAAGACGACGGAGATGTTGCAAAGGCAACAGTTAAATCAGGCTTAATTACAGCTGTTTTGATGACTGTAATCTACATACTCACAATTATCATGGGCGCACAGTCAAGAGGACTCTTCGAGACATCAGAGAACGGCGGAATCGCTTTTTCACAGATCGCTAACCACTATCTTGGAATCGCAGGAACAGTAATCCTTGCCCTGACAATCACTTTCGCATGCATGAAGACAGCAATCGGCCTTGTTACAAGCTGTGCAGAGATGTTTGTTAAGATGTTCCCTGGAACACTCAACTATAAGGGATGGGCACTTGCTTTCTCATTATTCTCATTTGCAGTTTCAAATGTCGGACTGACTTCGATCATTTCGTACTCAGTTCCAGTGCTGATGCTCATTTATCCGCTTGCAATCGTGCTCATCATTCTTGCACTCACCGAGAAGTTCTTCGGAAAGAGCAAGGCTGTATACGGATGGACTATCGCAGGAGCATTTGTTGCGGCAATCTTTGACTTCCTGAAGTCACTGCCTGAGGGAATTCAGACAGCTCTTAACATACCTGCTGTAACTGAATTTGCAAGCCACGTTTTCCCATTCTTCGATTTGAGCCTTGGCTGGATCGTACCTTCAGCAATCGGCTTTGTAATCGGCCTTGTAGTTAGCAAGGTAAAGAAAACCGCATAAGCATAAGCATAGTTCAGCTATAAGCCATTAAGCTTATACAGGGAAAAAAGTTTTTCCCAGCCGGTACACCAACGGCTGATATATAAAAGGCGTTGCCCCAATGTGGGCAGCGCCTATTTCCTTTAATGCGTTATTTTTCAGGTGATTAGTGACGGAGGCTCTTGCGCGAGCTTTCAGAAGTCGGACCCGCATCTGAATCCAAGTCCAAGTCCGAATCCGAGCCCGAGTCCGAATCTAGCGATTCTCAGCTGTGAGCTTGTCGAGATACTGGACGCATTTCGCAGTCATGCTTTTATTTGGTTGAGGGTAGATGTAATACAGAATTCTGTTCGAATAAATGTCGATGTGCTCGCCGACAGCAATCGGAAAGGCTTTGACAATAGATGTTTTCTCTGTAAAAGAAAGTTCCTTGCCGAAGCATTCGCCACTAAAGCAAATTTCTTCTTTGTTGATGCTGATGTGGCCCTTGCCAGCGGTCGAATCCATGACGCCAGTTTCGTCAGCGCTTCCAAGCAGGCAGTCGCATTCAAGACCCGCGTCTAGGTCGATTTCAGATTGTTCCCAATCGAACCAATCGTTGATGCTGTCAAAGCGTGGGCCAGAAAGCACATATTTATTATCAAGAGTCCAAGACGCACCACAGGAACTGCAGTCCAAAGTGTAAGCAGTGCTCGAGATCGTAAATTCCTCACCGCAGACAGGACATTTATACAGAATCCTGTCAAGACCCAATGCAGGCTTACTGCATTTATATTCTCTTCCGACGAACGCTTTCTCATCATCGTGCTTAATCGCTTGTGCAATCTTATCTTCAATCTCAGCAACGCTAAGGCTCGAGATTTCGTCTCCGCTCATGAGGAGACTGCCCTCAACGCTGACAGGGCCCTTGCGGATGCCCGCCTTGCCCCATTTAGGAAGCGTTTTATATAGTCCGTTTTCCACGAGGCAGTACACGTCCACGCCTAATTTTTTGATAAGCTCGGCAGTGCCGTCCGCGATCGAAAGGGTATGACCACTGCACGAGAGGCGACCTTCGGGGAACATAATCACGATATTTCCTGCTTTAATAGCCTTCATAATCTGGCGAACCGCGTTTATGTCAGCGCAGAACATTTTCTTCGGAATTGCGTGAAGCGGTGCCAGAACCTTGCCAATCTTCGGATGCTCGAAAAAATGGTTGCTCATTATGTAGGTAGGGCGAAGTGGTAGAAGCCCAGTGGAGACAAGTAGGAAATCGAGGTTCGAGGTATGACTGCACAAAATGATGGCAGGACCCTTAGCCTTGCGAATTTCGTCGAGCTTGTATGTGGGCCTTAATTTCAGCCAAAGGAAGAATCTCATAATGTAATTGAGAAGATAATATATGAAAGCATTAGGTTTCGGAAATGCTGAATTTGTATTTTTCATTTTTAATTCACCTGCGTTTATTGAGATTTATTGGCAAATGGAATACAATATTATGAATGTGTTCGCAATTGCCACTTTTCTATTATATATGAATAGTTCGACAATTTGCGAAGTATTTCGACGATTTTCGAGAATATTCGAGGCACTGCGACAGAATGCGATGTTTTTCGACGATTTTCGACATTTTTATAAATTACAAATTAGGAGGAAGGGAATGACTAACAGGATTCTTATTATCGACTTTGGAGGCCAGTACAATCAGCTGATTGCAAGGCGCGTCCGTGAATGCGGTGTATATTCCGAAATCAAGGGCTTCGAGAATATCACGCTTGAAGAAGTGAAGAAATTCGATCCAAAGGGAATAATCTTTACTGGTGGCCCACAGAGCGCTTACGGCGAGAACGCTCCTTCAATTGATACTGCAATTCTTGAGCTTGGCATTCCGGTTCTCGGCATTTGCTACGGCGCTCAGTTCATGGCATACAAGCTTGGCGGAACTGTTTCGACAGCGCCTACAAGCGAATACGGCAGAACAATGGTAACAGTCGACAGCAAAGACGGAATTCTGTGCGACGCGGATGATGTAACTCAGGTATGGATGAGCCATACAGATTATATCAGCGAAGTTCCAGAGGGCTTCGTGATTTCAGCCCATACCGACGATTGCCCGGTTGCCGGCATGGAATGCGTCGAGAAGAAGCTCTATGCGGTACAGTTCCATCCTGAGGTTAATCATACAGTTCAAGGCTTCGGCATGCTGAAGCACTTTATACTCGATGTCTGCAAGTGCGAGCAGGACTGGCAGATGGGCGCTTTTGCAGAAGAGAAAATCAAAGAGATTCGCGCGAAAGTAGGCGATGGCAAGGTACTCTGCGCGCTTTCAGGCGGTGTGGACTCCTCCGTCGCAGCGGTTCTTCTCTCAAAAGCCGTTGGCAAACAGCTCACATGCGTATTCGTCGACCACGGCCTTCTCCGTAAGAACGAAGGAGACGAAGTTGAGGCGGTGTTCGGCCCTAACGGACAATACGACCTTAATTTTATAAGAGTAAACGCAAGAGACAGATTCTACGCAAGACTTGCGGGCGTGACCGAGCCTGAGGCTAAGCGCAAAATCATCGGCGAGGAATTCATCAGAGTTTTCGAAGAAGAAGCAAAGAAAATCGGAGCAGTTGACTATCTCGTTCAGGGAACAATTTATCCAGATGTAATCGAATCAGGACTCGGCAAATCCGCAGTGATTAAGTCCCACCATAATGTCGGAGGACTTCCTGACCATGTGGACTTCAAGGAAATCATCGAGCCACTGCGCAGTCTTTTCAAGGACGAGGTAAGAGCAGTCGGCTTAGAGCTCGGAATTCCTGATTATCTCGTATACCGCCAGCCATTCCCAGGCCCAGGCCTCGGAGTCAGAATAGTCGGCGAAGTAACCGCAGAAAAGGTGAAAATCGTACAGGATGCGGACTTCATCTTCAGAGACGAAATCGCAAAGGCGGGACTTGACGGAGAGATCAACCAGTATTTCGCAGCCCTCACAAATATGAGAACAGTCGGCGTAATGGGCGACTTCAGAACCTACGACTATGCGGTCGCACTCCGCGCAGTATGCACAAGCGACTTCATGACAGCCGAGGCAAAGGAAATCCCATGGAACGTCCTCCAGAGAATCATGACAAGAATTGTCAACGAGGTTGACCACGTCAATAGAGTATTCTACGACCTGACGAGCAAGCCACCTGGGACAATCGAAATGGAATAAGTCCCCAAGTTATTCACAAAAATAGAGCTATCTGATTTCAGATGAAATCAGGTAGCTCTTTTCTTTCGCCTTTATGCTTGATGCGAAATGCCCTCAAAAGGCTATAAATTGCGGTGTAAACCAAGATGTAAAGCAGAATATATGCGGTAGTTGGTGGAGGCAACCAGATATTTTCGGTACGATATTCGACGTAATCAAGGCAAAGGAGCATCGAATAATGGACATGATTTCACTGCACGGCATT
>CAVAIH010000024.1:0-16953 GCA_963588675.1 Sphaerochaetaceae bacterium
TGCTCGGGAATTTCGCGCATCACGTCCCAGATTCTGGTCATTCATGCTCGGGAATCTCGCGCATTTAAATGAAAAAAAGACCGTCTCGGGGCATCCCCGCGACGGTCTTCATTTGCTTATTCGTCTGTTTCTTCGTTCTTGGCCTTCTCAGCCATCACAGCGGCTTTTCTTGCTGCCGCCCTTTGTTTCTTGAGTCTTTCGTTCTTGTCAAGCAGATACCACCAAAGTACCGCAGCTACGGCAACTATGATGCACGCTATAACGATTGGACCCATGTGGCTAAGTACGTAATCCATGATTATTTAACTGCCTTCTTAGCTGTCTCGCAGAGCTGTGCAAAGCCTGCCTCATCATAGATAGCCATCTCTGAGAGCATCTTTCTGTTCAGATCGATTCCTGACTTCTTCAGTCCGTCCATAAGTCTGCTGTAGCTAATTCCGTTAGCTCTTGCGCCAGCACTGATTCTTGCGATCCAGAGTCTTCTATACTCTCTCTTCTTGTTCTTACGACCAACGTATGCTGATCTCAGGCTTCTCATTACAGCTGTATTTGCTGCTCTGTAAGTATTCTTCTTTCTTCCGTAGAATCCCTTAGCCTGCTTTAAAACCTTCTTATGTCTCTTATGTGCGTTAACGCCTTTTTTTACTCTTGCCATGATTCTTACCTCCTAATTACTTTGCCATTGATCTGAGCATACGCTTAAGATCTGCACTTGTCAGTGTTGTAGCCTTTCTCAGGCCTCTCTTTCTCTTAGCTGTCTTCTTAGTAAGAATGTGGCTCTTGTATGCCTTGTTTCTCTTTACCTTGCCTGATCCTGTAAGGTGAAGACGCTTCATTGCGCCTCTATGGGATTTCATCTTGTTCTTTGCCATAATGCATTAACCTCCTATATGACTTTTGAATTATTATCTTATTTATCCTTCTTAGGGGCGAGGAACATGTTCATTCTTCTTCCCTCTATCTTAGGCTCTTTCTCGATAACACCGTATTCAGCAACGGCCTCAGCAAATTTGCGCATAACATCATAGCCAACAGATGTAAAATCGCGCTCTCTTCCTCTGAATCTGAGGCTTACCTTCAGCTTGTCGCCGTCCTTAAGGAATTTGATTGCTGTCTTGGCCTTAACCTGGACATCGTGATCCTCAATTGATGGGCTAAGTCTGATTTCCTTAATCTCAGTAACCTTCTGATTCTTCTTATTCTGCTTGTCCCTCTTCTGAAGCTCATAACGGTATTTACCGTAGTCGAGGATCTTGCATACAGGTGGTTCAGCATTTGGCGAAACATTTACCAAATCCAGATCAGCCTCTTCAGCAAGCGCAAGTGCTTCGTCGATGCTCAAAATGCCACGCATTTCTCCGTTCTCATCGATGACACGAACTTCCTTTGCGGTAATCTCCTCGTTAATTTGTTGCGTATCCTTGCTAATAATGATACCTCCGTACTTAATCAATAAATCATAAAAAATGCGGATGCATGAAGCATCCGCAATAAAACAATCAAGTTCATTTGGCCTCATCTACCCCACGGCGATAAGGCGAGAAGCGGATAACTTCTGCTTTGACTGTGTTATTATACAGATTCCCACCAAGAATGTCAACTCATTCTTGAATTAATATCTTTGAAAATATATACTTTTCGCAAGGAAATGCATGCATAGAAACATACGGAAAAGCATGCAGATAAACATACGGAAAAGCATATGGAAAAGACTGAAAAAATCATACTTGCATCTAAGTCGCCGAGACGACTTGAAATACTCAGAAAGCATGGCATTGAGCCCATAGTGATGCCTGCCGACACAGACGAAAGCCTCCCTTCCGATATAGGAATGGAGGATGCTGTTAAATTGCTCGCGCTCAGAAAGGCGCGCGCCTGCTACGAAAGCCTTAAGGCTAGAGCCGAACGTTCTGATTGTTCAGGACAGTCAGATGGTTCAGAACGCTCTGGTAATTCAGGACAATCAGAAGGCTCTGACTACTCAGAATTCAAGGACTCGAAAATTGTCGGTTCAGATACCATCGTCTTCATAGATGAAATCCTAGGCAAGCCCAAAGACCGCAGTGACGCATACAAAATGCTATCCGCAATCTCTGGCACACATCATTATGTAAGCACCGGCGTTGCTGTAATAGATTTCAATACAGGAAAAGAGCAGGTATGCTCCGATGTAACGCTTGTTCACGTAGCAGAGCTTAGCCCAGATGAGATAAACGCCTATCTCGATACGGACGAGCCTTATGATAAGGCAGGTTCTTATGCAATTCAGGGAATCTTTGGCAAGTATATCAAACAAATAGAAGGCGACTACGAGAATGTAGTCGGCCTTCCGTTTCATGTTCTCAAAGAAATGATCTAAGCATTTCTTGAATCATCAGAGTCCCGATGATTACTTCAGAATTTAGCAATTCGTTTAATCAGAACTCCGATGATAATTTCAAATTATTTAATCAGGATACAGCATCCCGCAATTACTGTAACAAGCATTGTGGTGATAATTACAATAATAACGTCTCCAATCAGGTGGTCCTCATTCTCAAATGAGTAGTGCCTGATTTTTTCGTTATTGGAATTTGCCGTCCAAAGATATGGATTGCTAAAGTGCGAACCAAGATAATGTGCCAGCTTAAGCGCAACTTTCTCACAGCAGTCGAAAGCAGTATGAAGTCCGCGCGAGAGCCAAAGAACGAAGCCGTTAAGTCCTTTTCTATATATAATATCAAAGTCAAGCGACAACTCGTCGTGAGCCGACATTTTCTTGCGCAGAAGCCAGAATACGAGCGTTGTTCCAACAAAGAGTGCCAGATATTCTGCTATATGCTCTGCTGTGAACGGATGTCCGTCCGTCTGGAACGGTGTCAAGTTGTATACAAGATCCGGCCAAATACCTGTTATTACACAGGATAGTGCTCCGAGTATCATAGCGATATTCATATTCAAAGGAACAGGCCTTATGATCTCAACTTCAGGCAGGTTCTCATGCTCAGCTTTGCCATCCTTGAATGGGCCGAAGAAAACATAATAATTTACCTTGAGTGCGACTGACAGCCAAGTTCCGGCAGACGCCACTGTAAGAAGCAGTGCCGCGATTCCGTAGCCAGCATTTTCTACCGAATGCATTACAAGTGCCTTTGATGCGAAACCATTAAGGAATGGCATTCCGGAGATTGCAAACGAAGCAATAAGGAATGTGATTGCAGTAATAGGCATTTTCTTGTAAAGACCGCCCAGCTCGTTGATCTTCCTCTTTCCTGTCGAGTAGATAACCGCACCTGCGCACATAACCAGCGTTCCTTTATAAAGGATGTGGTTGAAAGCATGTGCTGCTGCACCGTCTATACCACAGGCATCTCCGATTGAGAGAGCCGCGATCATGTATCCAAGCTGTGAAATAATGTGATAGCAAAGCAGTCTTCTAAGGTCGTTCTCAAGAAGCGCCATGCAAACTCCATAGATTGCCATAAATACGCCAACCCATAAGAGCCATTGTGTTCCTGCGAAGAATCTGATCATTACATAGATAGCTGCCTTAGTAGTGAATGACGACAGGAAAACCGTGCCACCTATTGTCGATTCAGGATAAGCGTCAGGCATCCATGAATTCATAGGTGGAACTGCAGCATTTACAGATACTCCTATAAGTATGAACCAGAATGCGAAGTCATTCGAACCTGTGATATTTGAAATCTCTGTTCCGTAATTGAACATATACGAAAGCAGACCTACAAGAAGCATATTTCCGCCAAAGCCGTGCACCAGAATATATCTGAAAGCGGCTCTTGTGGATTTCCTGCAGTGCTTTGCATATACAAGATATGTCGATGCAAGAGCAGCAAGTTCCCAGAAGATAATCAGCGATAGGCAGTCTCCTGCGAGAATAACGGCCATATTGCTCCCGGCATAGATTAGGCTCATGCCCATCTCAATCTTATTATCGCATTGCATTGAATAGATTGTTCCGATAACCGCAATAACGCAGAATACAACCATGAAGATCATCGTAAGATTGTCCACATGCACGAACTGAATCTTGATTGTTTTGGTCATCGAATACAAAAGTGTGCTCTTATCGTCGAGCGCGAACAACGACAGAAGCGCTGCCACAGGGCCAGCAAGATAGAAGACCTTAGCCACCTTCTGTGGAAGAACCATTATTATAAGCCCCACCGCTATCATAATGAAGCCAGGATGTAAGCAATTAATTATTGATCCCATTATCCCTTTGCCTCCTCTTTAACAACAGTGATGTTCTTAAGCATTTCTTCTTCCTGACGAATTTCTTCCTTCTCGTAGTAATCCGTTGAAGTTCTAATAGTTTTCTGGAGAATAATTTTCGCCACTACATATATGAAAAGCGTTGCGAGAATTCCTATCCCCAAATATTTCAAAATAAGTATTATCATAATCCGGCCCCCACTACTCCATATACAGCATTACCGGCTATTGTAGCTAAATCATAGAGATGAAGTCCAAGGTTAGGACATACTCCAAGAAGTATCGCTACTACACATGTTATTACAAGAGGAACGAGCATAGCCATGGAAGCCTCTCCTCTCTCTGTAAAATCAGCATTAACTGGACTTTTCTTGAATGTTACTATCACGACAGGCATCAGATAAGTAAGTGCCAGAAGTGCGCTTACGATGAGTGTAGCCGCATAGATTGGCTTGCCCATTTCAAGTGCTCCCATGATAATGTTAGCCTTGCTGACGAACCCCGCAAAGAATGGGAAGCCCGCAATTCCGCAAGATGCAAGAGCAAAGCAGGTGCAAGTAACAGGCATTCTTCTGCTGAGTCCGACCATTTCGCTGATGTTTTTCTTATGTGTTGTTACAAATATTGCTCCTGCGCACATGAAGAGTGTGATCTTCAAGAAGGCGTGCGCAACTATGTGATACAGAGCTCCTATGATACCTAAAGGCGAAATTATGCAAATGCCGAGTATGATATACGAGAGCTGACCTATAGTCGAATAAGCAAGTCTTGCCTTGAGGTTGTCTTTTCTCAATGCGATGAATGACGAAATAATAATTGTAAGTACGGCCATCCATGCAAGTATCAAAGAGCCCTTGCACTCGGACGCAAATTCTGGTCCGAATACATAGCATACAACTCTAAGTGTGCAGAAAGCTCCAGCCTTAACAACTGCAACGGCATGGAGCAGAGCACTTACAGGAGTAGGTGCAACCATGGCTGCAGGAAGCCAGCTGTGAAGTGGCATTACGCCCGCTTTGACGATTCCCGCACCTATCATCATAAAGAATACGATGACAGCCCAAGGCATTGGTAGCATGTCAGATGTAACAAAACCGCCTGGCTGGAAGTCCAAAGTTCCCGCAACAACATAGATAATTACTATTGCCGCGAAGAAAATCTGTCCGCTTATCAATGTATAAGCAAGATATTTATGACCTGAGCGTGTGCCCTCCTCGTCTCTGTAGTGCACAACGAGAGGATATGTTGCAACCGTCAACACCTCGAAGAAAATGAAGAAAGTCAGAAGATTTGCGGCAAAGCAAATGCCCATTGTCGCGCAAAGGCACATTGCAAATGCCGAATAATATCCGGTCTGATTCTTTTCGTCGTGGCCTCTCATATATCCGACAGAATACAGCGATGTCAGTATCCACAGTGTTGCAGCAACGCAAGCAAAAACCATGCCTGCCGCATCAACATTGAACGCAAGGCTGATTCCCTCAACGATTTGAATTACATTAAGCTTGATTGTTTTGCCAGCAAGAACAGCAGGAATCATCGAATAGACGAAGCCCGCCTGAAGAAATGCTGCGACAAAAGTTATTCCCTCTCTTACGTTCCTATTCACCCTCTCGCCGAGGACATAGATAAGTCCAGAAGCAAGAAGCGATGACATAATCGCAAGAACAGGCCTGAAGTTAAGTGCCAAAATATCCATTTACAGTGCCACCCCCCTCAGTGTTATCAAGAGAACATCTACTATCTTTACGTTGAATACACCAAGCAGAATTATTGCAAGGAAACAACATACAATAGGAACGAGCATTCCAAATGGAAGTTCTCCCTTTTGAACAGGCTGAATTTCTTCGAGGTTCTTATCCTTATTGATGAAGATTTTCTCAATAAGTCTGAAGAAATATACAGCATTCAGCAAACTTGAAATAATAAGTACAGCAAGGTAAATGAACTCATGCTGACCTACAGCTCCGACAGCAAGATACCACTTGCTGAAAAATCCGACCGTTGGAGGAATTCCGACCATCGACAGAGCCGCTACAACAAAGAGCCCGCAAGTTAACGGCATTTTTTTATAAATACGGCCGAAGTCTGACAGCTCAGTTGTTCCGTACTTCCAACGCACTGCGCCTGTTGCAAAGAAAAGTCCGCTCTTCATGAAAGCGTGTCCTATCATATGCATGAATGCGCCTGCAAGTGCGATTGGTGTACCGATTGCAAAACCAAGGCTGATATAGCCGATTTGAGCAACCGATGAATATGCGAGCATTTTTCGAATATCCGTCTGTGCCATAGCTCTGATAGAACCGTAGAGCATTCCGCATACGGAAAGTATTCCGAGCACATACAGGAAGAAACGGAAATATGCAAAGTCTGTTCCGAATATGCAATACAGATATCTGAACATTGCTATTGCAGGAACCTTACCCATTACGCCCGCAATAAGAGGTCTTGCCCCTGGTTCTGCATGTGTATATGCAGATGGCTGCCATCCGTGGAATGGGAAAAGCGCCATTTTGATTGCGAAAGCGGCGATGAGAAGTACCATCGCAAGGAGCATCGCGTTGTCGTATCCGCCCTTATTGAGTATCTCGCCCATATCTGCCATATTGAGTGTTCCTGTATTTGCATACAGAATAGCAACTCCGAGCAGATAGAATGTTGCGGCAATTGTTCCGATAAGCATGTATCTGAACGCCGAAACTATTCCCTTGCTTCCGCCAAGAGCAATCAAGCAATATGCGGAAAGAGATGTTATTTCAAGGAATACATAGAGGTTGAAAACGTCCCCTGTAGCAGTCATTCCGAGCATTCCTGTGATGAGAAGGAGTATCATCGTGTTGGCTCCTCCGACAATCACTTTGTCATTTGAATTAGTAAAGTGATTTGCAGAAATACATGTCAGAAATCCGATAAAGGATATCAGTATAAGCAGGGTCGCATTCAGCGAATCTATTGAAAATTCAATGCCTATAGGCATCTCATAATTACCGAAGCAGTAGTGGATAGGTCCCTTCTCTAGGACCTCTCTGAGCAGGAGAATGGACATCACAAACGATGCGCCTGATGCCAATGCCGACACTACTCTTCCGACCATCACGTGAAGTCTGCTTACAAGCAAGCACAGCTGTGCAGATACGAGTGGGCACAATATGATTAATATTGGCAGGTGTCTAATCACTTCATCTTCTCCTCTCCCTTAATGATATCCGACTCTTCGATTGAGCCATATTTCTCTTTGATTCTGTACAAAAGAGCAAGCCCAACGCCTGTAGTACCAAGACTTACAACGATAGCCGTCAGCATAAGTCCGTGAGGCAGAGGGTTGATATATTCGCTTGCCGAAACAAGCGTGCTTACAGCTACAGGAATAGTGCCTCCCTCCTTTTCTCCGAAGCAAAGGAAGAAGAATATTACTGCAACCTGCATAATATTCATGCATATAAGCTTTTTCATGTAGTTACCGCAGAGAATGATGCCTGAGATACCAAGTGCAAGAAGCACAAGCGTAAGCAGGTATATTCCCTTATCTAACAAAAATGCTTCAATGTTCATCATCGTCGAACCTTACCTTCTCCATAAGTGCGTCAAGAATTGCTATTATAGTTGCCATTACTCCGATGGTTACTCCGATCTCTACCATCAGAATTCCGATTGCGTGTAGCTGAAGATCCGAAACTGGGAAAGGCAATTTCTCATATTCAAGAAAAAGTCCTCCGCCTATCAGACAAAGTATTCCGGTAAAGGCGTAAATGAATGGGCCTACGCCGGCTAATGCCACAGCCTTTTCGGTTGGCAGTACAAAGAGAGGCTTGCCTCTTGGAACGGTCATAACATCAAGAAGATATGCCATTCCGATAAGAGCTCCTGCCTGGAATCCTCCTCCAAGGCTGACCTCGCCGTGGAAGAGAACATATATTGCATAGACGAGTATTATTGCCTCGGCGGTAGTTATGATAATGTTCTTGTTGATGTTATCAAATACCGGCTCGCCATTTCTCATCGTGCAGGTTCTTGTGATAATCGGTCTAATAATTCTCTTGTTGTGCTCGGGCTTTGATCTTAGAAGCAGAACTACGACAGCTCCAGCAAGGAACATTACGGTAGTCTCGAACATTGTATCGTAAGCCCTGTAGTCTACGATTACTGCTGTTACCATATTAGGTGAATTACATTCATCTTGAGCATGCTCGATGTAATAATCTGTCACATGTGTATTAGGTGCCGAATTAGGATCACCTATGGTTGGCAGAACATCAAATACCACGAAAGGTATTGTAAGCGATGCTGTAAGAAGTAATATTACAAATGCTTTTTTCATTATTTGCACCGCCTATCTATCTTCTTCAGAATTATGATAAAGAAGATTGTGGATATTACTCCGATTGCCGCTTCGGTGAAGGCGACGTCAGGTGCGCCCATAACGTTGTACAGGAACATTGTTATGAAACTGAATGCACAGTAAATTACAACAATATTCATAAGGTCCTTAGCGAAGATTATCGTGAGTGTGATTGTTATAAGTGCAAGCAGAAGCAATGCCTGAATATATGCTGATGCCATTTTTTATTCTGCCTCCTCTTTCTTATTTTCCTTTTCAGGAATCATTTCATCCTCAAGATAGTGGTTCTTCTTGATTGCTGTGAGGATAATCATATTCGTTCCCATTGGGTTGGTGAGCATGATTACGAGTATCAGAATCAGAATTTTGAGTGAAATCAGTTTAAAGCCTGTCATCACTATCATTGCCGCGAATATCAGCATGGCACCTAAAGTATCTCCTATGCCTGCTGCATGTAGCCTTGTATAAAAGTCCGGCAGTCTGATAATTCCGAAGGCCGAAATAAACATGAATATTAGTCCTGCTGACGAAAGAACAATAGCAATTATTTCCTGTACTGTCATTTGCGCCCTCCTATATACTTAGCCAAAATTACTGTTGTAACAAAGCCGAGGATTGAATAGCTCAGTGCAATATCAATGTACATATCCATTCTTCCGTCGATGAATCCTAATACCATTATCAGAAGAACGATATTGGTATTCATGGCAAAGATGGCATTCAGCTTGTCATATATATCCTTCTTTATAAGTGCAAAAGCAAGGAGAACAAGCACAACCGCTATCAATCCTACCATCAGGAAAGTAAAGAATTTAGCCATTATGTGTCTCCTTTCTTGTATATATCTTCTTTTTTAATCTGTGATCCGGTCTGATTGTATTGTCTACAATCTCAACAGGATCAACTACTTGGAAATCAATCGTCTCCCCATATACCTTTGCGACTCTCTGTTGCATATCTCCAGTTAACACTCCCTCTGCGAGTTCATCATTCAGAGCATGCACCGAGAAAATTCCGTCCTTGTAGATGTCTACGGTGATGGTTCCTGGTGTGAGCGTAATGGAGTTGGCAAGCAAAACTGCCGCAATCGGATTATCGTAATCAGCTTTGAACCATACGATCTGAGGATTGATATTCTCATGCTTCGCTAGGCACAGCTTGGATACATACCAAGCAGCCTTGACGATTTCCTTTACAAGCCACAGAAAATATGCCAGGAATTTAATTGGGTTCACATGTAAAACAAAATAGGTGCGGTCGGATTTAAGTCCATCCATCATCATAACCCTTATGCAAATCAGGGCGATTATTACACATGAAGAAACACCAAATATAATGAATTTGGGTTCAAAAATTTCTGACATTACAAACCATAGAATTAGCAGTAGGATGAGCAGTTCAAAATAATAAACTACACGCCCACCGCCTTGGCTCTTATTTTTCTCTTGTTCCTTCATACTTGCTTTCTTTCCTTCTTGTTAATGTTTAATAATTCAAACAACCTTGTATTATAGAAAGGTGAAGTCGTGATTACAATAGACAGGATGTACATTTTTTGTACATCCTGCCCTTTTGTCAATGTTCTTTTGTTTGCCTATTCGGCAACAATTTCTTTGATGTTCATCTCTTGGCCGCTTTGGAGCCATGTTTTGTCGCTACCGCAGTGTGGGCAAATCTTGCCGTAAGCTACTGTCGGATAAGTGCTCTTGCAATTATCACACCATGTAACGGCAGGAAGAGTCTCGCATATAAGCTCGGAATCCTTGAGAAGAGCATGCTCTTCTTTAGCGGTATACCACTTCCAGTAATTTGTAAGATAGGATGGCACTATTCCGGATACCTCGCCGAATTCAAGCGTTACACTTTCGACCTTTGTAAGCTCGTTTTCTACTGCAAGCTTCTCGACCTGTTTAACGACATAATTTACTATACCAAGCTCATGCATTTTCTATTTTCCCAGCTTTCCACTAAGCTTCTTCTTGAGAATCTTAATCTCACGCTTTGCAGCATAAGGTCCGATTGCCTTGAACTTATCCTCTGAAGGAATCATTTTTGCGCAATCAGGATTTGTTCTGAAGAGATGGATTGCATCAAATTCGCACTTAGTTGTGCAGATTCCACAGCCGAGGCACTTGTTAGTATCTACTACACTGCGTCCGCATGTAAGACATCTTGAAGCCTCTTCCTTGATCTGCTCTTCTGTCAGTGTGAGTCTCTCGTCGTTCATCGTCATAACCTTTGCAGGATCGATTGCTACCTTCTGACGAGCAGGCTTCTTGATTGCGTCTGCTGGAAGTACAACATTATCCTTATCAAGAACATCGAAATGTCTTGTGTTACGGTGAATTGTGAGTGACTGTCCCTTGTTAACGAATCTGTGAAGTGATACAGCGCCTTCTCTTCCGCCTGCAAGTGCATCTACTACGAACTTCTGTCCTGTGTAAGCATCTCCGCCGACAAAGATATCAGGCTCTGCTGTCTGCATTGTAACAGGGTCTGCGATTGCTGTTCCGTTTCTGTTGAACTCAACCTTTGTTCCCTCAAGAAGCTTCTTCCAGTCAACCTTCTGTCCGATGCAGTAAAGAACTGTTGTACAGCTCTCTTCTGTTACTTCGCTGTCATCAAATGCAGGATTGAAGCGTCCTGTTTCATCCTTAACTCTTGTGCACTTATGGAACTTAATTCCCTTGCACTTTCCGCCTTCAGCAACGATTTCGGTCTGTCCCCATCCAGCGTGGATTTCGATACCCTCAGCTTCGCAGTATGCCTGGTCTTCTGCTCCCATTGGCATATCCTCATAAGCCTCAAGACAGTAGAGTGAAACTTTCTTAGCTCCCCATCTTGCTGCAGTACGAGCTACGTCGGATCCGATGTTTCCTCCGCCGATTACAACAACGTCGCCCTTGAGCTTCTTGCCCTTACCGCTGTTAACTTCTTTCAAGAAATCAATTCCTGACATAACGCCACTAGCGTCATCTCCTGGGATACCAAGCTTTCCGCCGTTCTGAAGTCCAACTGCTACGAAGAAGCCCTTGTATCCTTCGTCACGGAGCTGTTGAATTGTAACATCCTTACCAACCTCAACTCCGCACTTGATTTCAACACCCATTTCCTTAAGAATGTCGATTTCTGCATTTACAACATCCTTCTCGAGTCTGAAGTTAGGAATTCCATTTGTCATCATTCCGCCAGGAAGAGCAGCCTTCTCAAATACTACAGGCTTGTATCCTTCAATAGCAAGGAAGTATGCGCATGAAAGTCCTGCAGGACCTGAACCGATGATAGCGATCTTCTGGTCGAATGCTTCTCTTGTTGATGAATTCATCTGAGGAACATATCTGTGCTCTGCTACAAGATCCTGCTCTGCGATGAACTTCTTGATATCGTCAATTGCCAGTGGATCATCAACTGAATTTCTCATGCACTCCTTCTCGCAGTACTTGTGGCAGATAGATCCGCATACTGCAGGGAATGGATTGTCCTTCTTGATGAGCTTGAGAGCGTCCTGATAACGTCCTTCGCTTGCCATCTTGATATATCCCTGAATAGCAATGTGAAGAGGACATGCAGCCTTACATGGAGAAGTACCTGTCTCATATGTCTGAATTACGCCGTTCTCATTTCTGTAATTCTTGTTCCACATATGCTCTCCCCAAGGAGTGTCATCTGGAAGTACAGCCTTAGGATATTCAACAGGTCCGCAGGATGTGCAAAGTCTCTGTCCGAGTCTAACTGCTCCTGCAGGGCAAGTCTCAACGCACTTACCGCAAGCTGCGCACTTTTCTGCGTCAACTTCTGCTGTAAATGCACTTCTTGAAAGGTTAGGTGTATTGAAAAGCTGTGAAGTTCTGAGAGCGTTGCAAACACCTACTGCGCAGTTACAAATACCGAAGATCTTGTCTTCTCCGTCGATGTTTGTAATCTGGTGAACATAACCTCTATCCTCAGCCTTCTGGAAGATTTCCATAGCTTCTTCGTAAGTGATGTCGTGACCCATCTTGGTCTCACGGCAGTAGTCAGCAAAATCGCCAACACCGATACACCATTCGCACTCGATATCTCCGGAACCCTCTCCGCGGATTGTCTGCTGTCTTCTACATGAGCAGATACCTACGCCGATATGTCCTTCGTATTTCTTGAGCCAGTGTGAAAGATGCTCGATTGGAAGTGTCTCACACTCTGCAGGGATAGCAGCTTCAACTGGAATAACCTTCATTCCGATTCCAGCTCCGCCCTGTGGAACGAGCTCTGTGATTCCTTCCAGTGGCTTTCTTGCCATCTGTTCAAAGAAGTCAGCTACCTGTGGGTATTTGTCTGTAAGTCCTGGTCTCATTACCATGATCTCTGCTGATCCTGGTACGAACATGTCGAGAACCCAGCGAGTCTCGTGGTTAGGGTTCTTTCCATCGAGATTCTCCTTATGATACTCGATCAAGCTTGCCTGGCACATAGCCTCAAGAACTGTATCAAGGTATTCTGATGAAAAACCTGTGTTCTCAATAAGCTGTGCTTTTGTCAGAGGAACTCTTTTCTTCATTGTAAGAAGCATATCAAGTCCGTCATCAGCTACCTTCTGTCCGTAAAGATCTGCTGCATGCTTGAGTCCGCAGTCGATACCCCAGTACTCAGGAGCTTCAGTTGTGAGCTTTTCCTTGCCAAGCATAACTGCCGCTCTGTCGCTAATCTTCTTTCCGAGCTTGAAAATCTTCTCGTCGCGTGTCATTGCCATATTCGGTACTCCTTTCGATTGTTACTAATTGGCGTTCTTAGTTAGTTTTACGTTACATGTTTCTGCGAAATTTACTATTCTCTCATTATTCAATATTCGCTTAATCATTCTGCCATCTTGCCACTTCTTCTCTCAGCCAGTCGCAAAGCGCTGGTACACCCTCGCCGGTCTTTGCCGATATAGGGAAAATCTTAAGATTTGGATTTCGCATAAGAGCGAATTCTTTGACTTTCTCCATATCGAAGTCGAAATAAGGAAGGACGTCGATCTTGTTGATAATCAGAACATCGCATACCTGGAAAATCAATGGGTATTTGAGAGGCTTATCATGTCCCTCTGGTACAGATAAAATCATAGCGTTCTTAACCGCACCCGTATCGAATTCCGCTGGGCATACGAGGTTGCCGACATTCTCAAGAACAACGAAGTCAAGGTCTTCTGTTCCGAACTCCTTGATTCCCTGTCTTGTCATATCAGCGTCAAGATGACACATTCCGCCTGTATGAAGCTGTATGGACCTTACTCCCATTTCCTGAATTGCCGCAGCATCGACATCTGAGTCTATGTCAGCCTCCATGACACCGATCTTCAGCTCATCCTTGAGATTCGAAAGAACAGCCTTAAGAGTCGTTGTCTTACCTGAGCCTGGTGATGACATCAGGTTGAGAAGGTATGTTCTCTCCTCCTTGAGCTGTTCTCTTAGTAAATCCGCATCCCTGTCATTATCTGCAAAGATGCTTTCCTTCACTTCAATTACTTTGTACTTGTCCATTTCCTACAACCTTTCATGCGAAAACAGTATTATTGCAGTTTGTTAATATAGTATCACTATTTGCTTCACAATGCTATGTAAATCTAAGCATTTTTTTAACTATTTATATTTATTATAGCTTGATATTTACAAACACATGTTCGAATGTTATAATAATTCCAAATTATAGAACACACTAAAGAGGTTATAACTGCGATGATAGATAAGATTAAAGTCGGCCCAACAGTCACGATGTTTGTGCCTTATGATTGCAATAATGCATGTCCGTTCTGCGTTAACAAGAAAGAGTATCGCGACACTTCGATGTTCGATCTCGAAAGATGCTACAAGTCCCTCGATTTGCTCGATAGGATTTTCCCGCATAATGATGTTGTTTTGACAGGTGGCGAGCCACTTGCCGATCTTGATACTCTCGGTGATATTCTTGATCACATTAACGACAGACACAATGTTTATATCAACACCACCCTTCCTGTTGCTGATGATCAGTCAATTACGGAAGTGGCGGATATTTTGAACAAGCATGCTGATAAGATCAGTTGCATGAATGTCTCGAGGCATCTTAAGCACTATGTTAAGGAATGCGACGATGCGATTTTCGACCTATTGAAATTCAAGCACAGAATTAACTGCGTTGTATTTGAGGATGCAAGAGAACCAGAGACAAGAACCAAGCTTGAGAGTTTTCTCGATCGTTTCCAAGGACATAGCGTTCAGCTGAGAGCTAACTATTCATACCTCACACTTGACAATGTCTTTGACAAGTACGATGATTCACTTTTCAAGCTAATTTGTGAAATCGCCAATTACACAGGAGATCTTGAGAAAGAGCGTTTCCGTACCGGATTTACCTTTGAGCGCAAAGGCAGTGATATTACTTATCATAAGACCCTTCCTTATGCAAAGGTTGACGGAGTTGTCGGAGATATAATCATCCGCCAGACAGGCAGAGTCTACGACGACTGGAACGAATATGGGCATGAGCTCAACATCAACGACCTTGTTTATCACCAGTACAAATAACAATAATTGGCGAAGAGATTATCGCGAATCAATTATCGCAAGGCGTTAATTACAAGGACTTATTTATAAGGAGTTAACAACATGAAGAAGAGCGAACTGCGCCAGGACAGGATTCTGGCATTCATGAAGAAAACGATTGCTGAGAAAGGCTTCCCTCCAACAGTAAGGGAGATTTGTAGTGCGCTTGAAATCAAATCAACATCTACTGTTCATAACGACATTAAGGTTCTCGAGGACAAGGGCCTTGTTAAGAAGGATCCAGCCAAGCCTCGCACGGTTCTTCCTGTTGATATGGGCAAGGACAATTCGGATTCGTCATCAAATCAAGGCGATAATTTCGCAGTCTTTGAGAACGCCAACATTGATATAGTAAGCGTTCCTTTAATAGGACGCGTTTCTGCTGGCCAGCCTATCCTGTCCGAGCAGAATATCGAAGACAACATCCCAGTGCCATCGAGATTTATCGGGCCTGGCAACAATTTTATTCTTACAGTACATGGCGACAGCATGATCAATGCCGGTATAAATGACGGTGACTACATTCTTATCAACGAATCCAAGGAAGCTTACAACGGCGAGATAGTCGTTGCCATGGTTCAAGGCGAATATGATTGCGAAGCAACAGTTAAGCGCTTCTATAAGGAAGACGGTCATATAAGACTACAGCCTGAGAACGATAGCATGAGCCCTATTATCGTTGACGACTGCACCCTCATAGGCAAAGTTAGAGGCGTCTTCAGGTACATTAACTGATATTATTTATCGAGGAATGAACAATCAGTTGATTGTTCATTTTTATGTTCTCTTGATTTTTCGATTGAATGGCAAGAGATTGTTCAAGAGATTGTTCAATTTAATTTTTAACTCAATTATTTACCGATTGTTTAACACTGTTTAACTAACTAATTTAAGGAGGATGCGAAATGAAAATCGGATTTCTTGGTGCAGGAGCTATGGGTGGAGCCATCCTTAGCGGTGCAATAAATAAAGGTGTACTCGATCCTAAGGATGTGTATGTATCTGATATGTCAGATGCAATCAAGGAGAAATATTCCGCTCTTGGCTGTAACATCGTCGCAGATAATAAGGAGCTTGGCAATAAGTCGGACCTTGTTGTTCTTGCCGTTAAGCCTCAATACGCTGGAACAGCTCTTGCCCAATTCGGCGATACACTTGATGGTAAGGCTGTAATCTCAATTATGGCAGGAAAGACTACCGAAACAATTCGCTCACTTATCAAGGGAGAATTCAGACTTCTTCGAACAATGCCTAACACCCCTGCCCTTGTCGGCGCTGGAGCATTTGCACTCGATTCTGGAACTGACCTTAACGACGAGGAGAAAGCTTTTGCAGAGAAGATGTTCTCTTCAATCGGTATTGTTGAATGGATGCCAGAGAACCTGATCGACACAGCATGCGCACTTTCCGGCGCAGGCCCTGCTTATATCTATATGGTTATAGAAGCACTTGCAGACGGCGGAGTAATGGAAGGCCTTCCAAGAGCAACAGCCATGAACCTTGCAGCACAGACAGTTATGGGTGCGGCAAAGATGGTTATTGAGACCGGCGAACATCCAGGAGTTCTCAAGGACAAAGTTTGCTCCCCAGGCGGAAATACCATCGTAGGCGTGAAGACCTTAGAGGAGCACGGCGTCAGATCCGCCTTCATCGATACCGTTGTAAATGCAACCGCCAAAGCACGAGAGCTCGGCAAAGCATAGGCACGGGCTTAGGCGTCTCGAGGCACAGACTTAGATACTAAAAAAAAGAGCAGTGACTATCATGTCACTGCTCTTGTTATGTTCACTTAATATGACCTATACAAAATGATATCTGATTCACCTGAATAATAATCACCCGGAGTAAAGTATGTTC